>NZ_CACSJY010000042.1:0-49833 GCF_902706155.1 Pseudomonas sp. 18058 | reverse complement strand
CATCCCGAACTCAGCAGTGAAACGATGCATCGCCGATGGTAGTGTGGGGTTTCCCCATGTGAGAGTAGGTCATCGTCAAGATTAAATTCCGAAACCCCAATTGCGAAAGCAGTTGGGGTTTTGTTTTGCCCTCAGGAAATGCATGTGCTTGATTTCTATGCAACGGCCCGGGGCATAGCTATTATTCGGGCCTCATTGTGAGGCGAGACCTGCATGTTGACGTTGTTGAACCTTCTGAAGGATGGGCGATTCCATTCTGGTCAGGATCTGGGGGCGGCCCTGGGGATTAGTCGAAGTGCAGTATGGAAGCAGCTTCAGCATCTTGAGGCTGAACTCGGGCTGTCCATCCATAAAGTTCGCGGGCGCGGGTATCGATTGGCGACGCCTCTGATGTTGCTTGATCCTCTCAAAATAGCGGAAATGGCGCCAGACTGGCCGGTTGCAGTATTCGACTCCATTGACTCGACAAATGCCGAGGCATTGCGCGCGATCGGTCAGGGCCGATCGGCGCCTTTTCTCGTGCTTGCTGAACGGCAGGTGTCTGGGCGCGGACGGAGAGGGCGCAAGTGGGTGAGTCCATTTGCTGACAACCTTTATTACAGTCTCGTGCTGCGCATCGATGGCGGAATGCGGCAGTTGGAAGGTTTGAGCCTTGTCGTGGGTCTAGCTGTCATGCACACCTTGCGAAAAGTCGGTGTCGCCGGGGCGGGATTGAAGTGGCCGAACGATGTTCTGGTCGGTAATAAGAAGATCGCCGGTATCTTGCTTGAGCTCGTCGGGGATCCCGCGGACGTCTGTCACGTGGTCTTGGGCATAGGCATCAACGTTAATATGCAGGCCGCTGAGGAAGTCGATCAGCAATGGACATCCGTGCGACTCGAGTCTGGTCAGGTCTACGATCGCAACGCGTTAGCTGTTCAGTTGAGCGAGCAGTTGCAAGCATATATCCAGCGTCACCAGGATAGAGGCTTCTCGGCTCTACAAGCTGAGTGGCAGGACGGTCATTTGTGGCAGGGGCGATCTGTTTCATTGATCGCCGGCACTAACCAGATCGATGGTGTTGTGCTCGGAATTGATAATCAAGGTGCGCTGCGATTGCAGGTGGATGGTGTGGAAAAACTCTTTAGTGGTGGTGAGCTCAGCTTGAGGTTGCGTGATGATTCTTGAGCTCGATTGCGGCAATAGCTTCATAAAGTGGCGTGTATTGGACGCCGCGGCTGCGTCTCTCTTTTCTGAGGGGGTGGTCGACTCCGACGCGGCGTTGATCGAAAGTCTGCGCTCACTTGGCAAAATATCTTTACGTAAATGCCGTTTGGTCAGTGTCAGAACCGCTGAGGAAACCGAAGCGCTCATTAAGCTGCTTGAGCAAGCGTTCGGTGTTTCTGCGGTGTGCGCTCAGCCCGCTCGGGAAATGTCCGGAGTCAAAAACGGCTACGAAGACTATGAGCGGTTGGGGCTTGATCGGTGGCTTGCCATGCTTGGTGGGTATCACCTGGCGTCGGGTGCCTGCCTGGTGCTGGATTTTGGTACGGCAGTTACCGCCGATTTCATCTCGGCAGATGGAGAGCACTTGGGTGGCTTTATCTGTCCGGGCATGCCGTTGATGCGTAATCAGTTGCGAACCCATACACGGAAGATTCGTTATGGAGATGTTGCGGCGGAGCGTGCCTTGACGAGCCTGGCTCCTGGGCGAACCACGGTTGAGGCTGTAGAGCGGGGCTGTTCTTTGATGCTTAAAGGATTTGTACTCACTCAGTTAGATATCGCGCGTGAGTATTGGGGGGAGAGTTTTACAGTGTTTGTCACTGGCGGTGATGCTGACTTGGTTGCCAGTGTTGCTCCTGGTGCTCGTCTCGTCCCGGATTTGGTTTTCGTAGGGTTGGCGATGGCCTGTCCTTTGTCCTGAGGTTCGTATGCGTTGGTTGTTCCTGCTGCTCCTTGTTCTCAATGTGTTCTATTACGTCTGGCACCAGCAGGAAGCTCCTTTGCGTGCCAAGGATGTCACGCCTCTCAGTTTATATAAGGGGTCGCAGCAGGATATTCGGTTGCTAAGTGAGAGCGGCGGCGCCTCCCGCGAGAAATCCGAAACTGCCCAGGGCGAAAAAAAATGCCTTTATGTGGGTGGTTTTGCAGTTCAGGATCCGGCCCTGGCCCTTGAGCGGCGCCTTGAGGAAATGAAGGTTCGCTCGCAACCCTTGCAGAAAAACGTCCCGGAGAGTGGTTATTGGCTACGGATCGCGCCTGAGGGCGAGCGTTTGCTGGGTGATTTGCAGCTGCAGAACCTTTCCAAGGAATTCAATGAGTTAAAACATAAAATAATGCTGTGCGAGGGGGTTGCACCTACTGAATAGTTTGCATAGAATGGCGCCCGCTCCACAGCGAAGACCTGAAAAGGTCGCAGCAGTAGAGTGATGTCAATGCAGCTAACCTCAGGTTTTTAAATGAGAAAATGCTTGACAGGGGTTTGGCATAGTATAGAATGCCGGCCTGATTAGGAGGGGTTCCCGAGCGGCCAAAGGGATCAGACTGTAAATCTGACGTCTACGACTTCGAAGGTTCGAATCCTTCTCCCTCCACCAGATTTAAGCGTGAGCTGCAAGCTCCGCGGGTATAGTTTAGTGGTAGAACCTCAGCCTTCCAAGCTGATGATGCGGGTTCGATTCCCGCTACCCGCTCCAAGTTTGCAGGTTGTGCAAAGTGTTTTGCTCTTGTAGCTCAGTTGGTAGAGCACACCCTTGGTAAGGGTGAGGTCAGCGGTTCAAATCCGCTCAAGAGCTCCATATAACAAGGCAGATATGAAAATATCTGCCTTTGTTTTAATGGCTAATGTAGTTTGCTCAATTCTTCTGTTAAGGGTGATATCGATGGCTAAGGAAAAATTTGATCGTTCCCTGCCGCACGTCAACGTTGGGACCATTGGTCACGTTGACCACGGTAAAACCACGCTGACTGCTGCTCTGACTCGCGTTTGCTCCGAAGTGTTCGGTTCGGCAATCGTTGATTTCGACAAGATCGACAGCGCCCCAGAAGAAAAAGCGCGCGGTATCAC
The DNA here is from genome assembly GCF_902706155.1 of Pseudomonas sp. 18058. Lineage (NCBI taxonomy): Bacteria > Pseudomonadati > Pseudomonadota > Gammaproteobacteria > Pseudomonadales > Pseudomonadaceae > Pseudomonas > Pseudomonas sp. 18058. The sequence goes on along the minus strand of NZ_CACSJY010000042.1, from coordinate 46,784 downwards.
CATCAACACTGCGCACGTTGAGTACAACTCGAAGATCCGTCACTACGCTCACGTTGACTGCCCAGGTCACGCTGACTATGTGAAGAACATGATCACCGGTGCTGCTCAGATGGATGGCGCTATTCTGGTTTGCTCGGCCGCTGATGGTCCGATGCCACAAACCCGTGAGCACATCCTGCTGTCCCGTCAGGTAGGCGTTCCGTACATCGTGGTTTTCCTGAACAAGGCTGACCTGGTAGACGACGCTGAGCTGCTGGAACTGGTTGAGATGGAAGTTCGCGACCTGCTGTCGACTTACGACTTCCCGGGTGATGACACTCCAATCATCATCGGTTCGGCCCGTATGGCGCTGGAAGGCAAAGACGACAACGAGATGGGCACCACTGCCGTCAAGAAACTGGTTGAAACTCTGGACAGCTACATCCCAGAGCCAGTTCGCGTGACTGACAAGCCGTTCCTGATGCCAATCGAAGACGTATTCTCGATCTCTGGTCGCGGTACTGTTGTGACTGGTCGTATCGAGCGCGGTATCGTTCGCGTTCAGGATCCGCTGGAAATCGTTGGTCTGCGTGACACCACCGTGACTACTTGCACCGGTGTTGAAATGTTCCGCAAGCTGCTCGACGAAGGTCGTGCTGGCGAGAACTGCGGCGTTCTGCTGCGTGGCACCAAGCGTGACGACGTTGAGCGTGGTCAGGTTCTGGTTAAGCCGGGTTCGGTTAAGCCGCACACCAAGTTCACTGCAGAAGTATACGTTCTGAGCAAGGAAGAAGGCGGCCGTCATACTCCGTTCTTCAAAGGCTACCGTCCACAGTTCTACTTCCGTACGACTGACGTGACTGGTAACTGCGAGCTGCCAGAAGGCGTTGAAATGGTAATGCCAGGTGACAACATTCAGATGACTGTTACCCTGATCAAAACCATCGCGATGGAAGACGGTCTGCGTTTCGCTATCCGTGAAGGCGGTCGTACCGTCGGCGCTGGTGTCGTAGCCAAAATCATCGAGTAAACAGTTGTAATGTCTTTTTCGGGCCGGCATAATGGTCGGCCTGATTTTGTTTTAGGTCAGTAGCTCAATTGGCAGAGCGACGGTCTCCAAAACCGTAGGTTGGGGGTTCGATTCCCTCCTGACCTGCCAGATTCACTCGGTGTGTCTGGCTTTCTTTTCACAGGATCTTCATAGATGACTCCTAAGGCTGAAGCTCAAGGCTCTCGCTTCGATCTGCTCAAGTGGCTTGTAGTAGTCGCTTTGGTGGTTGTTGGCGTTGTTGGCAATCAGTATTACTCTGCTTCGCCGATCCTGTACCGCGTGCTGGCATTGCTTGCTCTCGCTGCTGTAGCTGCCTTTGTAGGCTTGCAGACAGCCAAGGGCAAGTCTTTCTTTGTACTGGTTAAGGAAGCTCGCACCGAGATTCGTAAAGTCGTATGGCCAACTCGCCAAGAAACCACGCAGACCACGTTGATCGTAGTGGCTGTTGTTCTGGTTATGGCGTTGCTGTTGTGGGGGCTTGATTCCCTGCTCGGCTGGCTTGTTTCCTTGATTGTCGGCTAAGGGTGTCCCGTGGCTAAGCGTTGGTACGTTGTGCATGCTTACTCGGGTTACGAGAAGCATGTCATGCGCTCTTTGGTAGAGCGTGTAAAGCTGGCTGGCATGGAAGATGGCTTCGGCGAAATTCTGGTTCCCACTGAAGAAGTGGTTGAAATGCGTAATGGCCAGAAACGCAAAAGCGAGCGCAAGTTCTTCCCAGGTTATGTGCTGGTTCAGATGGACATGAATGAGGGTACTTGGCACTTGGTCAAGGATACTCCTCGGGTGATGGGTTTCATCGGCGGTACCGCTGACAAGCCTGCACCAATCACCGATAAAGAGGCAGAAGCAATTCTGCGTCGTGTTGCTGATGGTAGCGACAAGCCTAAGCCGAAGACTCTCTTCGAGCCGGGCGAAACGGTGCGAGTCAACGACGGTCCATTCGCTGATTTCAATGGCGTTGTTGAAGAAGTTAACTACGAAAAGAGCCGGATCCAAGTGGCAGTGCTCATTTTCGGTCGCTCTACTCCGGTAGAGTTGGAGTTCAGTCAGGTCGAAAAGGTCTAACTGAAAAAGCATCCCAACCCCGCAGCCTTAGGCTGTGGGGTTTTGTCGTCACTGGGATAAACGCGCAAGTAACCGGGGAGCCTTTCGAGGCGTTCGAACCCGTAATTGGAGTGCCTCATGGCCAAGAAGATTACCGCTTACATCAAGCTGCAAGTGAAGGCCGCTCAGGCTAACCCAAGCCCACCTGTTGGTCCAGCTCTGGGTCAGCACGGCGTGAACATCATGGAGTTCTGCAAGGCTTTCAACGCCCGTACTCAGGGTCTTGAAGCTGGTCTGCCGACTCCAGTGATCATCACTGTCTACAGCGACCGTAGCTTCACTTTCGAAACCAAGTCCACCCCTGCTTCGGTTCTGCTGAAGAAAGCGGCTGGTCTGACTAGCGGTTCCGCTCGTCCGAACACCGTCAAGGTTGGCACCGTTACCCGTGCTCAGCTGGAAGAAATCGCGAAAACCAAAAACGCGGATCTGACTGCAGCTGATATGGATGCGGCCGTGCGTACCATCGCCGGTTCCGCTCGTAGCATGGGCCTTAACGTGGAGGGTGTGTAATGGCTAAGCTGACCAAGCGCCAAAAGGCTATCGCCGGCAAAATCGAAGCAGGCAAAAGCTACAGCTTTGTAGATGCTGCTGCCCTGCTGGCTGAGCTGTCGACTGTCAAGTTCAGCGAGTCGTTCGACATTGCTGTAAACCTGGGTGTAGACCCGCGTAAATCCGACCAGGTTGTTCGTAGCGCTACTGTGCTGCCACACGGCACTGGCAAGACCGTTCGCGTTGCTGTGTTCACCCAAGGCCCAGCTGCTGAAGCCGCTCTGGCTGCCGGCGCTGATCGCGTAGGTATGGACGACCTGGCTGCCGAAATGAAAGGCGGCGACCTGAACTATGACGTAGTGATCGCATCCCCGGATGCAATGCGCGTTGTAGGTCAACTGGGTCAGATCCTCGGCCCACGTGGTCTGATGCCTAACCCTAAGGTTGGTACCGTAACTCCAGACGTAGCGACTGCTGTTAAAAACGCTAAAGCTGGTCAGGTTCGTTATCGCACCGACAAAAACGGCATTATCCACACCTCCGTTGGCAAGATGGGCTTCGACGCCGTCAAGCTGAAGGAAAACGTTGAAGCCCTGATCGCTGATCTGAAGCGTATCAAGCCAGCTTCCTCGAAAGGTATTTACGTTAAGCGCGTTACCCTGAGCACCACTATGGGCCCAGGTCTGGTTATCGACCAGAGCTCGCTGGACGCTTAAGAAAAAAGTTGGCGTGCTTTGCACGTCAATTGAAAGATTGGGGTCCCTGCCTGGCGGGGGCTATCCAAGACCGTAGGCGACGCAAGTCTTAATACACAAGCCTACGCAGATGGTGCTCCCGGTTCCTTACCGAATCAGACACCAAAACGACATTCGGTTTCGATCGAATGAAACGGTAACAAGCAGGAGTTAACCCGTGGCAATTTATCTCGAAGACAAGAAGGCCATCGTCGCTGAAGTCAACGAGGCTGCCAAAGTCGCTCTGTCCGCTGTCGTGGTTGATGCACGTGGCGTAACAGTAGGCGCAATGACCGGACTCCGTAAAGAGGCTCGTGAAGCTGGCGTTTACGTACGTGTTGTACGTAACACCCTGCTCAAGCGCGCTGTTGCTGACACTGAATACAGTGTTCTCAACGACGTGTTCACCGGCCCGACCTTGATCGCATTCTCCAACGAACACCCGGGCGCTGCTGCTCGTCTGTTCAAAGAGTTCGCTAAAGGTCAGGACAAGTTCGAGATCAAGGCAGCTGCGTTCGAGGGCAAGTTCCTCGCAGCTAATCAGATCGACGTACTGGCAAGCCTGCCGACCCGTGACGAAGCAATTTCCCAGCTGATGAGCGTGATTCAAGGCGCTACCAGCAAATTGGCTCGTACTCTGGCGGCACTTCGCGACCAGAAAGAAGCTGCTGCAGCCTAAGGCTGAGCGTTTCCTTTTATCGCGTATTTTTGTTTATTTCGATGGCCTCCAGGCTATCCCCCAATTCAGGAAATAAGTCATGTCTCTGACTAACGAACAAATCATCGACGCAATCGGCGAAAAATCGGTTCTGGAAATCGTTGAGCTGATCAAAGCAATGGAAGAGAAGTTCGGCGTATCCGCTGCCGCTGCTTCTGCTGGTCCAGCTGCTGCCGCCGCTGTTGTTGAAGAGCAAACCGAGTTCAACGTAATCCTGAAAGGCGCTGGCGAGAAGAAAGTCAACGTGATCAAGGCTGTACGTGAACTGACCGGTCTGGGTCTGAAAGAAGCCAAGGAGAAGGTTGACACCGCTCCTCAGGTTATCGCTGAAGGCGTTTCGAAAGAAGCTGCTGAAGACGCGAAGAAGAAGCTGGAAGAAGCAGGCGCTGAAGTCGAAGTTAAGTAACTTTCGACTTTGCACCTCCAGCCCGAGCGTCAAGCGACAGGCTGATGGCTGGTGGCTCTTGCCACCGGCCTTTTTCCGTTATTGGCAGCCGACTGGGTCGGTGCTGATAAAGGCGCTGTAACCATCCGATGCGGTGGCGCAAACCATGGGGTTTGCACGATTTTCTGGCTGCTCCCGTCGGGAGGGGCCAAACAAGCAGGTGACCAAGCTGGGGAACGCTGATGGCTTACTCATATACTGAGAAAAAACGTATCCGCAAGGACTTTAGCAAGTTGCCGGACGTCATGGATGTGCCTTACCTCCTGGCCATCCAGCTGGATTCGTATCGTGAATTCTTGCAAGCGGGAGCGACTAAAGATCAGTTCCGCGACGTGGGCCTGCATGCGGCCTTCAAATCCGTTTTCCCGATCATCAGCTACTCCGGCAATGCTGCGCTGGAGTACGTCGGTTATCGCCTGGGCGAACCGGCATTTGATGTCAAAGAATGCGTATTGCGCGGTGTAACTTTCGCCGTACCTTTGCGGGTAAAAGTGCGCCTGATCATTTTCGACAAAGAATCGTCGAACAAAGCGATCAAGGACATCAAAGAGCAAGAAGTCTACATGGGTGAAATCCCCCTGATGACTGAGAACGGTACCTTCGTAATCAACGGTACCGAGCGTGTAATCGTTTCCCAGCTGCACCGTTCCCCGGGCGTGTTCTTCGACCACGACCGCGGCAAGACGCATAGCTCCGGCAAACTGCTGTACTCCGCGCGCATCATTCCTTACCGCGGTTCGTGGCTGGACTTCGAGTTCGACCCGAAAGACTGCGTGTTCGTGCGTATCGACCGTCGTCGCAAGCTGCCGGCATCGGTGCTGCTGCGCGCGCTCGGCTATACCACTGAAGAAGTGCTGGACGCTTTCTACACCACCAACGTTTTCCACCTGAGCGGCGAAACCCTCAGCCTGGAACTGATTGCTTCGCGTCTGCGTGGTGAAATTGCGGTTCTGGACATTCAGGACGAGAAGGGCAAGGTCATTGTTGAAGCGGGCCGCCGTATTACCGCGCGCCACATCAACCAGATCGAAAAAGCCGGCATCAAGACCCTGGAAGTACCTCTGGACTATGTCCTGGGCCGTACTACCGCCAAGGTCATCGTGCACCCGGCTACCGGCGAAATCCTGGCAGAGTGCAACACCGAGCTGAACACCGAAGTCCTGGCAAAAATTGCCAAGTCCGGCGTTGTTCGCATCGAAACTCTGTACACCAACGACATCGACTGCGGTCCGTTCGTTTCTGACACGCTGAAAATCGACTCCACCAGCAACCAATTGGAAGCGCTGGTCGAGATCTATCGCATGATGCGTCCAGGCGAGCCGCCAACCAAAGACGCTGCCGAAACCCTGTTCAACAACCTGTTCTTCAGCCCTGAGCGCTATGACCTGTCTGCGGTCGGCCGGATGAAGTTCAACCGTCGTATCGGTCGTACCGAGATCGAAGGTTCGGGCGTGCTGTGCAAGGAAGACATCGTCGCGGTACTGAAGACTCTGGTCGACATCCGTAACGGTAAAGGCATCGTCGATGACATCGACCACCTGGGTAACCGTCGTGTTCGCTGCGTAGGCGAAATGGCCGAGAACCAGTTCCGCGTTGGCCTGGTACGTGTAGAGCGTGCGGTCAAAGAGCGTCTGTCGATGGCTGAAAGCGAAGGCCTGATGCCGCAAGATCTGATCAACGCCAAGCCAGTGGCTGCGGCGGTGAAAGAGTTCTTCGGTTCCAGCCAGCTCTCGCAGTTCATGGACCAGAACAACCCGCTGTCCGAGATCACCCACAAGCGTCGTGTCTCTGCACTCGGCCCTGGCGGTCTGACTCGTGAGCGCGCAGGCTTTGAAGTCCGTGACGTACACCCGACTCACTACGGTCGTGTATGCCCGATTGAAACGCCGGAAGGTCCGAACATCGGTCTGATCAACTCCCTGGCTGCGTACGCTCGCACCAACCAGTACGGCTTCCTGGAAAGCCCGTACCGTGTGGTGAAAGAGGGTGTTGTCACCGACGAGATCGTGTTCCTGTCCGCTATTGAAGAAGCCGATCATGTGATCGCGCAGGCTTCGGCGACCATGAACGACCAGAAAGTCCTGATCGACGAACTGGTAGCCGTACGTCACCTGAACGAATTCACCGTTAAGGCGCCTGAAGAAGTCACCTTGATGGACGTTTCGCCGAAGCAGGTAGTTTCGGTTGCAGCGTCGCTGATTCCGTTCCTCGAGCACGACGACGCCAACCGTGCGTTGATGGGTTCGAACATGCAGCGTCAAGCTGTACCAACCCTGCGCGCTGACAAGCCGCTGGTAGGTACTGGCATGGAGCGTAACGTAGCCCGTGACTCCGGCGTTTGCGTCGTGGCTCGTCGTGGCGGCGTGATCGATTCCGTCGACGCCAGCCGTATCGTGGTTCGTGTTGCTGATGACGAAGTTGAAACCGGCGAAGCTGGTGTCGACATCTACAACCTGACCAAATACACCCGCTCGAACCAGAACACCTGCATCAACCAGCGTCCGCTGGTGCGTAAGGGTGATCGCGTTCAGCGTAGCGACATCATGGCCGACGGCCCGTCCACCGACATGGGTGAACTGGCGCTGGGTCAGAACATGCGCATCGCGTTCATGGCATGGAACGGCTTCAACTTCGAAGACTCCATCTGCCTGTCCGAACGTGTTGTTCAAGAAGACCGTTTCACCACGATCCACATTCAGGAACTGACCTGTGTGGCCCGTGACACCAAGCTTGGGCCTGAAGAGATCACTGCGGACATCCCTAACGTGGGTGAAGCTGCACTGAACAAACTGGACGAAGCCGGTATCGTTTACGTAGGTGCTGAAGTTGGCGCAGGCGACATCCTGGTCGGTAAGGTCACTCCGAAAGGCGAGACTCAGCTGACTCCGGAAGAAAAACTGCTGCGTGCAATCTTCGGTGAAAAAGCCAGCGACGTTAAAGACACTTCCCTGCGTGTACCTACTGGTACCAAAGGTACTGTCATCGACGTACAGGTCTTCACCCGCGACGGCGTTGAGCGTGATGCTCGTGCACTGTCGATCGAGAAGACTCAGCTCGACGAGATCCGCAAGGATCTGAACGAAGAGTTCCGTATCGTTGAAGGCGCGACCTTCGAACGTCTGCGTTCCGCTCTGGTAGGCCACAAGGCTGAAGGCGGCGCAGGTCTGAAGAAAGGTCAGGACATCACCGACGAAGTACTCGACGGTCTTGAGCATGGTCAGTGGTTCAAACTGCGCATGGCTGAAGATGCTCTGAACGAGCAGCTCGAGAAGGCTCAGGCCTATATCGTTGATCGCCGCCGTCTGTTGGACGACAAGTTCGAAGACAAGAAGCGCAAACTGCAGCAGGGCGATGACCTGGCTCCAGGCGTGCTGAAAATCGTCAAGGTTTACCTGGCAATCCGTCGTCGCATCCAGCCGGGCGACAAGATGGCCGGTCGTCACGGTAACAAAGGTGTGGTCTCCGTGATCATGCCGGTTGAAGACATGCCGCACGATGCCAATGGCACCCCGGTCGACGTCGTCCTCAATCCGCTGGGCGTACCTTCGCGTATGAACGTTGGTCAGATCCTTGAAACCCACCTGGGCCTCGCGGCCAAAGGTCTGGGCGAGAAGATCAACCGGATGATCGAAGAGCAGCGTAAAGTCGCTGAACTGCGTACCTTCCTCGACGAGATCTACAACCAGATCGGCGGTCGTAACGAAGATCTGGACAGCTTCTCCGATCAGGAAATCCTGGATCTGGCGAAGAACCTGCGTGGCGGCGTTCCAATGGCCACTCCAGTGTTCGACGGCGCCAAGGAAAGCGAAATCAAGGCCATGCTGAAACTGGCAGACCTGCCGGAAAGCGGCCAGATGCAGCTGACTGACGGCCGTACCGGCAACAAGTTCGAGCGTCCAGTTACCGTTGGCTACATGTACATGCTGAAGCTGAACCACTTGGTAGACGACAAGATGCACGCGCGTTCTACCGGTTCGTACAGCCTGGTTACCCAGCAGCCGCTGGGTGGTAAGGCGCAGTTCGGTGGTCAGCGTTTCGGGGAGATGGAGGTCTGGGCACTGGAAGCATACGGTGCTGCTTACACTCTGCAAGAAATGCTCACAGTGAAGTCGGACGATGTGAACGGCCGTACCAAGATGTACAAAAACATCGTGGATGGCGATCACCGTATGGAGCCGGGCATGCCCGAGTCCTTCAACGTGTTGATCAAGGAAATTCGTTCCCTCGGCATCGATATCGATCTGGAAACCGAATAACACGTGACGCGAATCGAGAGCGGGGCAGGATTGCCCGCTCTCTGCTCCGCCAGGAGGAAAGGCCTTGAAAGACCTACTGAATTTGCTGAAAAACCAGGGTCAAGTCGAAGAGTTCGACGCCATCCGTATCGGATTGGCCTCGCCTGAGATGATCCGCTCATGGTCGTTCGGTGAAGTTAAAAAGCCGGAAACCATCAACTACCGTACGTTCAAACCTGAGCGTGACGGCCTGTTCTGCGCCAAGATCTTTGGCCCGGTAAAGGATTACGAGTGCCTGTGCGGTAAGTACAAGCGCTTGAAGCACCGTGGTGTGATCTGCGAGAAGTGCGGCGTTGAAGTTGCACTGGCCAAGGTTCGTCGTGAGCGCATGGCGCACATCGAACTGGCTTCGCCGGTTGCCCACATCTGGTTCCTGAAATCGCTGCCGTCCCGTATCGGCTTGCTGATGGACATGACCCTGCGTGATATCGAACGCGTTCTCTACTTCGAGAGCTATGTCGTTATCGATCCAGGCATGACCACCCTTGAAAAGGGTCAGCTGCTGAACGACGAGCAGTACTTCGAAGCGCTGGAAGAGTTCGGTGACGACTTCGACGCCCGTATGGGTGCTGAAGCTGTCCGTGAACTGCTGCACGCTATCGACCTGGAGCACGAGATTGGCCGTCTGCGCGAAGAAATTCCGCAAACCAACTCCGAAACCAAGATCAAGAAGCTGTCCAAGCGTCTGAAGCTGATGGAAGCCTTCCAGGGTTCCGGCAACCTGCCAGAGTGGATGGTGCTGACCGTTCTGCCGGTTCTGCCGCCAGATCTGCGTCCACTGGTCCCGCTGGATGGCGGTCGTTTCGCGACTTCCGACCTCAACGATCTTTATCGTCGAGTGATCAACCGTAACAACCGTTTGAAGCGCCTGCTGGATCTGTCCGCTCCGGACATCATCGTGCGCAACGAAAAGCGTATGTTGCAGGAAGCTGTCGATGCGCTGCTCGACAACGGCCGTCGTGGCCGCGCTATCACTGGTTCGAACAAGCGTCCTCTGAAATCCCTGGCTGACATGATCAAGGGTAAGCAAGGTCGTTTCCGTCAGAACTTGCTCGGTAAGCGTGTTGACTACTCTGGTCGTTCGGTAATTACCGTAGGTCCGACCCTGCGTCTGCACCAGTGCGGTCTGCCGAAGAAGATGGCTCTCGAGCTGTTCAAACCGTTCATTTTCGGCAAGCTGGAAATGCGTGGTCTCGCGACCACCATCAAAGCGGCCAAGAAAATGGTCGAGCGCGAACTGCCAGAGGTTTGGGACGTTCTCGCTGAAGTGATTCGCGAACACCCGGTTCTTCTCAACCGTGCACCGACCCTTCACCGTCTGGGTATCCAGGCGTTTGAACCGGTACTGATCGAAGGTAAGGCTATCCAGTTGCACCCTCTGGTCTGTGCCGCGTACAACGCCGACTTCGACGGCGACCAAATGGCCGTGCACGTACCGCTGACACTGGAAGCTCAGTTGGAAGCGCGTGCGTTGATGATGTCGACCAACAACATTCTGTCGCCAGCCAACGGTGAGCCAATCATCGTTCCGTCGCAGGACGTTGTATTGGGTCTGTACTACATGACTCGTGAAGCGATCAACGCCAAGGGCGAAGGTCGTGTATTCGCGGATCTGCAGGAAGTTGACCGTGTGTTCCGTGCCGGCGAAGCCGCACTGCACGCCAAAGTTAAAGTACGTATTAACGAAACCGTTAATGATCGTGACGGTGGCAGCGTCAAGAACACCCGTATCGTCGACACTACCGTTGGCCGTGCGCTGTTGTTCCAGGTTGTTCCGCCAGGTCTGTCGTACGACGTCGTCAACCTGCCAATGAAGAAAAAGGCGATCTCCAAGCTGATCAACCAGTGCTACCGCGTGGTTGGTTTGAAAGAGACCGTGATCTTCGCTGACCAGTTGATGTACACCGGTTTCGCTTACTCGACCATCTCCGGCGTTTCCATCGGTGTTAACGACTTCGTTATCCCGGACGAGAAAGCCCGCATCATCGGTGCCGCTACCGACGAAGTGAAAGAGATCGAGAGCCAGTACGCCTCCGGCCTGGTAACCCAGGGCGAGAAGTACAACAAAGTGATCGACCTTTGGTCGAAAGCGAACGACGAAGTTTCCAAGGCAATGATGGCCAACCTCTCGAAAGAGAAGGTTATCGACCGTCACGGCGTTGAAGTCGATCAAGAGTCTTTCAACTCGATGTACATGATGGCTGACTCGGGTGCGCGGGGTTCCGCAGCACAGATTCGTCAGCTGGCCGGTATGCGTGGTCTGATGGCCAAGCCGGACGGTTCCATCATTGAGACGCCGATTACTGCGAACTTCCGTGAAGGTTTGAGCGTACTTCAGTACTTCATCTCCACTCACGGTGCTCGTAAAGGTCTGGCGGATACCGCGTTGAAAACTGCGAACTCCGGTTACCTGACTCGTCGTCTGGTAGACGTGGCGCAGGATCTGGTTGTAACCGAGATCGATTGCGGCACCGAACACGGTCTGCTGATGACTCCGCACATTGAAGGCGGTGACGTTGTAGAGCCGTTGGGTGAGCGCGTATTGGGTCGTGTTATTGCCCGTGACGTATTCAAGCCTGGTACCGAAGAAGTCATCGTTCCTGCCGGCACGCTGGTAGACGAGAAGTGGGTCGAGTTCATCGAACTCAACAGCATCGACGAAGTGATCGTTCGCTCGCCGATCAGCTGCGAAACCCGCTACGGCATCTGCGCCAAGTGCTACGGCCGCGATCTGGCCCGTGGTCACCAGGTGAACATCGGTGAAGCGGTCGGCGTTATCGCTGCCCAGTCCATCGGTGAGCCGGGTACCCAGCTGACCATGCGTACGTTCCACATCGGTGGTGCGGCGAGCCGGACCTCTGCAGCTGACAGCGTTCAGGTGAAGAATGGCGGTACCGTCCGCCTGCACAACCTGAAACACGTTGAGCGAGTAGATGGTTGCCTGGTAGCTGTGTCCCGTTCCGGTGAGTTGGCAATTGCTGACGAATTCGGTCGCGAACGCGAGCGTTACAAGCTGCCGTACGGTGCTGTGATTTCGGTTAAAGAAGGTGACAAGGTCGACGCTGGCGCAATCGTGGCCAAGTGGGATCCGCACACTCACCCGATCGTTACCGAAATGAAAGGTACCGTGACCTACGTGGGCATGGAAGAAGGCATCACGATCAAGCGTCAGACTGACGAATTGACCGGTATGACCAACATTGAAGTACTCGACGCGAAAGATCGTCCAGCTGCCGGTAAAGACATCCGTCCTGCCGTTAAGATGGTCGATGACAACGGCAAGGATCTGTTGCTGCCAGGCACTGACGTTATCGCTCAGTACTTCCTGCCAGCCAACGCCCTGGTCGGTGTAGCGGATGGTGCGAAGATCGCGATCGGTGATGTTATCGCGCGTATCCCGCAAGAAACTTCGAAGACCCGTGACATCACCGGTGGTCTGCCGCGTGTTGCCGACTTGTTCGAAGCTCGTCGTCCGAAAGAAGCGTCGATTCTGGCTGAAGTCAGCGGCACCATCGCGTTCGGTAAAGAGACCAAAGGCAAGCGCCGTCTGGTCATTACCCCGAACGACGGTAGTGATCCGTATGAAGAGCTGATTCCGAAGTGGCGTCACCTGAACGTCTTCGAAGGCGAACAGGTAAACCGCGGCGAAGTTATCTCCGACGGTCCAAGCGATCCGCACGACATCCTGCGTCTGCTGGGTGTGAGCGCGCTTGCGAAGTACATCGTTAACGAGATCCAGGACGTTTACCGTCTGCAAGGCGTGAAGATCAACGATAAGCACATCGAGACCATCTTGCGTCAGATGCTGCGTAAAGTTGAGATCGCTGAATCCGGCGATTCGAGTTTCATCAAGGGCGACCAGATGGAACTGACTCACGTACTGGTAGAGAACGAGCGTCTGGGCGCGGAAGACAAGTTTGTCTCCAAGTTCACTCGCGTTCTGCTGGGTATCACCAAGGCGTCGTTGTCCACCGAATCGTTCATCTCGGCGGCTTCCTTCCAGGAAACCACCCGTGTACTGACCGAAGCGGCAGTCACCGGCAAGCGCGATTACCTGCGCGGCCTGAAAGAAAACGTAGTCGTGGGTCGTCTGATCCCGGCCGGTACTGGCCTGGCATATCACAGCGAGCGCAAGCGTCGTCGTGAAGCAGACAAGCCGTTGCGCGTAAGCGCCAGTGAAGTGGAAGCTGCACTGACCGAAGCGCTGAACTCGAGCGGTAACTGAGTTCTGCGATAAATGAGAGTAGGGCCCTGATCGCCCCGTTCGTCGAATCGAGACATTTTGTCGAGGTTCGAGGGGCGGGGAGGCCGGGGCCTTGCCTTGACTGGGGACAAGATCCTCTTTAGACTCTTGATCCCCTAAATTTGGCGGGAATTCGTTCCTGCCATTTTGCTTTTCTTGCAAGACAATAGCGTCGCAAGACAACAGTGGAGCTAGTAGATGGCAACTATCAACCAGCTGGTACGTCAGCCGCGTAAGCGTATCGTCGAGAAATCCGACGTACCTGCGCTGCAGAACTGCCCGCAACGTCGTGGCGTGTGCACCCGTGTGTACACCACCACGCCGAAAAAACCTAACTCGGCACTGCGTAAAGTATGCCGTGTGCGCCTGACCAACGGTTTCGAAGTTTCTTCGTACATCGGTGGTGAAGGTCACAACCTGCAAGAGCACAGCGTGGTGCTGATCCGCGGCGGTCGTGTAAAAGACTTGCCAGGTGTTCGTTACCACACCGTTCGCGGTTCTTTGGATACTTCCGGCGTTAAAGGTCGTAACCAGGGTCGTTCGAAGTACGGTACCAAGCGTCCGAAGTAATCGGCCGTTTTGCAGATTTTCATTTTATTGAGTCGATAAGAGTAAGGTCGGGCACGCATCCATTGGATCTGTCCCGAGCTAACCTGAAGACCGCTTGAGGGCTTATCATGCCAAGACGTCGCGTAGCAGCAAAGCGTGAGATTCTGGACGATCCGAAATACGGAAGCCAGATCCTCGCCAAATTCATGAACCACGTTATGGAAAGCGGCAAGAAAGCCGTTGCCGAGCGTATCGTTTATGGTGCCCTGGAAACCGTTGCGACCCGTAAGGCTGGCACCGATCCCCTGGAACTCTTCGAAAAAGCACTCGACGCCATCGCTCCGCTGGTCGAAGTGAAGTCGCGCCGCGTTGGTGGTGCTACTTACCAGGTTCCGGTCGAGGTTCGTCCTTCCCGTCGTAACGCTCTGGCAATGCGCTGGTTGGTAGACTTCGCCCGTAAGCGTGGCGAGAAGTCTATGGCTCTGCGTTTGGCTGGCGAGCTGCTGGATGCTGCTGAAGGTAAAGGTGCTGCTGTTAAGAAGCGTGAAGACGTGCACCGTATGGCTGAAGCCAACAAAGCTTTCTCGCACTACCGCTTCTAATTTTAGCTTCACTAATTTTGCGAGGGCTTTATGGCTCGTACTACTCCGATTAGTCGCTACCGTAACATCGGTATCGTCGCTCACGTGGATGCTGGTAAAACCACCACCACCGAGCGCGTCCTTTTTTACACCGGCAAAAGTCACAAAATGGGCGAGGTGCATGATGGCGCCGCGACCACAGACTGGATGGTGCAGGAGCAGGAGCGTGGTATTACCATTACTTCTGCTGCCATCACCGCCTTCTGGAAAGGTTCCGAGAAGCAGTACAAAGACGAGCACCGCTTCAACGTAATCGATACCCCGGGCCACGTAGACTTCACCATTGAAGTTGAACGATCCCTGCGCGTACTCGACGGCGCTGTCGTTGTGTTCTGCGGTACTTCGGGTGTTGAGCCTCAGTCGGAAACCGTATGGCGTCAAGCCAACAAATACGGCGTTCCACGTCTTGTTTACGTAAACAAGATGGACCGTGCTGGTGCCAACTTCCTGCGCGTGATCGGTCAGATCAAGCAGCGTCTGGGTCACACTCCGGTGCCGATCCAGTTGGCTATCGGTTCCGAAGACAACTTCCAGGGTCAGATCGATCTGTTGACCATGGAAGCTGTTTACTGGAACGACGCTGACAAGGGCATGGTTCCTGTTCGCAAGCCTATTCCTGCAGAGCTGCAAGAATTGGCTGACGAGTGGCGCAACAACATGGTTGAGGCTGCTGCCGAAGCCAGCGAAGAGCTGATGAACAAGTACCTCGAAGGTGAAGAACTCACCAACGTGGAAATCAAGGCCGCTCTGCGTCAGCGTACTATCGCTGGTGAGATCGTCTTGGCTGTTTGCGGTTCCTCGTTCAAGAACAAGGGCGTTCCCCTGGTTCTCGATGCTGTGATCGACTACCTGCCGGCACCAGTGGATATTCCTGCCATCAAGGGTACTGATCCTGATGACGAGACTATCGAGCTGGAGCGTCATGCAGACGACGCAGAACCGTTCTCCGCTCTGGCATTTAAAATTGCCACTGACCCATTCGTGGGTACCTTGACCTTCGTCCGCGTTTACTCGGGCGTGTTGAACTCCGGCGACGGCGTGATCAACTCGGTTAAAGGCAAGAAAGAGCGCGTGGGTCGTATGGTGCAAATGCACGCAAACGCCCGTGAAGAGATCAAGGAAGTACGCGCTGGCGACATCGCGGCCCTGATCGGCATGAAGGACGTCACCACTGGTGAAACCCTCTGCAACGCTGACAAGCCAATCATCCTGGTTCGCATGGACTTCCCGGAGCCGGTTATTTCGGTTGCCGTAGAGCCTAAGACCAAGGATGACCAGGAAAAAATGGGTATCGCTCTGGGCAAACTTGCTCAGGAAGACCCGTCTTTCCGCGTTAAAACTGATGAAGAGACTGGTCAAACGATCATCTCCGGCATGGGCGAGCTGCACCTGGACATCCTGGTTGACCGGATGCGCCGTGAGTTCAACGTCGAAGCCAACATCGGCAAGCCTCAGGTTTCGTATCGTGAGCGCATCACGAAGAACTGTGAAATCGAAGGCAAGTTCGTTCGTCAATCCGGCGGTCGTGGTCAGTTCGGCCACTGCTGGATCCGTTTTGCTCCTGCTGACGAAGGTCAGGAAGGTCTGCAATTCGTGAACGAAGTTGTAGGTGGTGTGGTTCCTAAGGAATACATCCCGGCTATCCAGAAGGGTATCGAAGAGCAGATGAAGAACGGCGTTGTTGCCGGCTATCCGCTGATCGGCCTGAAGGCTACCGTGTTCGATGGTTCTTACCACGACGTCGACTCCAACGAGATGGCGTTTAAAGTGGCTGCCTCCATGGCGACCAAGCAACTGGCCCAGAAGGGCGGTGGTGAGTTGCTTGAGCCGATCATGGCTGTAGAGGTTGTTACGCCTGAAGACTATATGGGTGATGTGATGGGCGACCTTAACCGTCGTCGCGGCATGATCCAGGGTATGGAAGACACAGTGTCCGGCAAGGTTATCCGTGCCGAGGTTCCACTGGGTGAGATGTTCGGTTATGCGACCGACGTTCGTTCCATGTCCCAGGGTCGCGCAAGCTACTCTATGGAATTCAAAAAATACGATACGGCTCCGTCGCACATCGTCGAATCCGTAACCAAAAAACAAGGCTGATTCAGCCCCTTTAGGCTAGGAGTTAATTGTCGTGGCTAAAGAAAAATTTGATCGTTCCCTACCGCACGTCAACGTTGGCACCATCGGTCACGTTGACCACGGTAAAACCACTCTGACTGCTGCTCTGACTCGCGTTTGCTCCGAGGTTTTCGGTTCCGCAATCGTTGACTTCGACAAGATCGACAGCGCACCAGAAGAGAAAGCTCGCGGTATCACCATCAACACCGCACACGTTGAGTACAACTCGAAGATCCGTCACTACGCTCACGTTGACTGCCCAGGTCACGCTGACTATGTGAAGAACATGATCACCGGTGCTGCTCAAATGGACGGCGCTATTCTGGTTTGCTCGGCCGCTGATGGTCCGATGCCACAAACCCGTGAGCACATCCTGCTGTCCCGTCAGGTAGGCGTTCCGTACATCGTGGTTTTCCTGAACAAGGCTGACCTGGTAGACGACGCTGAGCTGCTGGAACTGGTTGAGATGGAAGTTCGCGACCTGCTGTCCACCTACGACTTCCCGGGCGATGACACTCCAATCATCATCGGTTCGGCTCGTATGGCTCTGGAAGGCAAAGACGACAACGAGATGGGCACCACTGCCGTCAAGAAACTGGTTGAGACTCTGGACAGCTACATCCCAGAACCAGTTCGTGTGACTGACAAGCCGTTCCTGATGCCAATCGAAGACGTATTCTCGATCTCCGGTCGCGGTACTGTTGTAACTGGTCGTATCGAGCGCGGTATCGTTCGCGTTCAAGATCCGCTGGAAATCGTTGGTCTGCGTGACACCACCGTTACTACTTGCACCGGTGTTGAAATGTTCCGCAAGCTGCTCGACGAAGGTCGTGCTGGCGAGAACTGCGGCGTTCTGCTGCGTGGCACCAAGCGTGACGACGTTGAACGTGGTCAGGTTCTGGTTAAGCCGGGTTCGGTTAAGCCGCACACCACTTTCACCGCAGAAGTTTACGTTCTGAGCAAAGAAGAAGGCGGTCGTCACACTCCGTTCTTCAAAGGCTACCGTCCACAGTTCTACTTCCGTACTACTGACGTGACTGGTAACTGCGAGCTGCCAGAAGGCGTTGAAATGGTAATGCCAGGTGACAACATTCAGATGACTGTTACCCTGATCAAAACCATCGCAATGGAAGACGGTCTGCGTTTCGCTATCCGTGAAGGCGGTCGTACCGTCGGCGCTGGCGTTGTAGCCAAAATCATCGCGTAATTCTCTTTTATAGAGATTGCTTGATGCTTTGAAAAAGCCCCCGCTCAGCGGGGGCTTTTTTTATTGGGTTGACACCTATATGGGGCGTCTATAGAATTGCGCCTCCTTTTAACGGGCGTATTGCGCTCGGTGGGAATAGCAGCCGGAGTCTGAAATCCAATGCAAAATCAGCAAATCCGTATCAGGTTGAAGGCTTTCGACCATCGCCTGATCGACCAATCAACCCAGGAAATCGTGGAAACCGCGAAACGTACTGGTGCTCAAGTGCGTGGTCCAATTCCACTGCCTACCCGTAAAGAGCGGTTCACCGTTCTGGTTTCTCCGCACGTCAACAAAGACGCGCGCGACCAGTACGAAATCCGCACTCATAAGCGCGTTCTGGACATCGTCCAGCCAACGGATAAAACCGTTGATGCTCTTATGAAGCTTGATCTTGCGGCCGGTGTGGAAGTGCAGATCAGCCTCGGCTAAGACTCGGTCTTAGTCGTGTAACGCTCTGAAATGGGCGGCCATAGCGGGTGAAAGCCCCGTACACTCATGAGGTTTACAACATGACTATTGGTGTAGTCGGTCGTAAATGCGGTATGACCCGTATTTTCACCGAAGAAGGTGTCTCCATTCCGGTCACGGTCATTGAGATCGAACCGAATCGCGTCACCCAGTTCAAAACTGAAGAGACCGATGGCTATCGTGCAGTGCAAGTCACTGTCGGCGAGCGTCGTGCTTCGCGTGTAACAGCAGCTCAGGCTGGCCACTTCGCTAAGGCGAACGTTGCCGCTGGTCGCACCACCATGGAATTCCGTCTTGAAGAAGGCGAGTACCAGGCTGGCGATCTGATCAACGCTGAAATCTTCGCCGCTGGTCAACTGGTTGATGTAACCGGTCAGTCCAAGGGTAAAGGCTTCCAGGGTACGATCAAGCGTTGGAATTTCCGCGGGCAAGATAACACCCACGGTAACTCCGTATCCCACCGCGTCCCAGGCTCTATCGGCCAGTGCCAGACTCCTGGTCGTGTATTCAAGGGCAAAAAAATGTCCGGTCATATGGGCGCTGAGCGCGTGACCGTGCAGTCCCTGGAAGTAGTGCGCGTGGACGCTGAACGCAATCTGTTGTTGGTCAAGGGTGCTGTTCCTGGCGCTACTGGCGGCAACCTGGTTGTACGTCCAGCAGCCAAGGCTCGCGGTTAAGGGGAAGCTGACATGCAATTAAATGTAAATGACGCTCAAGCGATCGAAGTTTCCGAACTGACATTTGGCGGCGAATTCAACGAGACGCTGGTTCACCAAGCAGTCGTGGCCTACATGGCCGGCGGCCGTCAAGGTACCAAGCAGCAAAAGACCCGTTCCGACGTTCGTGGTGGCGGTAAGCGCCCATGGCGTCAGAAAGGTACTGGCCGTGCTCGTGCCGGTACTATCCGTAGCCCAATCTGGCGTGGCGGCGGTACCACTTTTGCAGCACGTCCACAGGATCACTCCCAGAAGCTGAACAAGAAGATGTATCGCGCAGCAATGCGTTCCATCCTTGCTGAGCTGGTGCGTACTGATCGTCTGGTCGTGGTTCAGGATTTCGCTGTTGAAACTCCGAAAACCAAAGATCTGCTGGGCAAGCTGAACAACATGAGCCTGACCGACGTTTTGATCGTGTCGGACGCTGTTGATCAGAACCTGTACCTGGCTGCTCGTAACCTGCCGCACGTAGATGTACGTGACGTTCAAGGTTCCGATCCAGTTAGTCTGATCGCATACGACAAGGTGTTGATCACCGTGTCGGCCGTGAAGAAATTCGAGGAGCTGCTGGGATGAACCAGGAACGCGTATTTAAAGTTCTGCTTGGCCCGCACGTTTCCGAGAAGGCTACGGTTCTGGCAGACAAGAAAGGCCAGTTCGTTTTCAAGGTTGCTACTGACGCAACCAAGCTGGAAATCAAGAAGGCCGTCGAAAGCCTGTTCAGCGTGAAAGTTGAGCGTGTTACTACCCTGAACGTTCTGGGTAAGAGCAAGCGCACAGCTCGCGGTCTGGGCAAGCGTAATGACTGGAAGAAGGCAGTTATCTCCCTTCAGCCAGGCCAAGATCTCGATTTCAGCAGCAGTGCTGAGTAAGGAAGGGGTGCATCATGGCAATCGTTAAATGCAAACCGACTTCCCCTGGCCGCCGTTTTGTGGTCAAGGTGGTCAACCAGGAGCTGCATAAAGGCGCTCCTCACGCACCGCTGCTCGAGAAAAAATCGAAGACTGGTGGTCGTAACAACAATGGCCGTATTACCACGCGTCACATCGGTGGTGGTCATAAGCAGCATTATCGTATGGTCGATTTCCGTCGCAACGACAAAGATGGCATCGTCGCCACTGTCGAGCGTATCGAATACGATCCAAACCGTACTGCTCACATCGCACTGCTCTGCTACGCAGACGGCGAGCGTCGCTACATCATCGCCCCTAAAGGCGTGAGTGCTGGCGACCAGCTGATCGCAGGCGCTCTGGCTCCAATCAAGCCAGGTAACGCTCTGCAACTGCGCAACATTCCAGTGGGTTCTACCGTACACGGCATCGAACTGAAGCCAGGTAAAGGCGCACAGATCGCTCGTTCCGCTGGCGCTTCGGCTCAGCTGATCGCTCGTGAAGGTGTGTACGTGACCCTGCGTCTGCGTTCCGGTGAAATGCGTAAAGTCCTGGCTGAATGCCGTGCGACCCTGGGCGAAGTCTCGAACTCCGAGCACAGCCTGCGTTCGCTGGGTAAAGCTGGTGCCAAACGCTGGCGTGGCGTTCGCCCAACCGTTCGTGGTGTTGCCATGAACCCGGTTGACCACCCACATGGTGGTGGTGAAGGTCGTACCTCTGGTGGTCGTCATCCGGTATCGCCATGGGGCTTCCCGACTAAGGGCGCGAAGACTCGTGGTAATAAGCGTACCGACAAAATGATCGTCCGTCGTCGCAAGTAAATAGAGGGATACGACAGTGCCACGTTCTCTGAAAAAAGGTCCTTTTATTGATCTTCACCTACTGAAGAAGATCGAAGTGGCGGCGGAAAAGAACGATCGCAAACCAATTAAGACTTGGTCGCGTCGTTCGATGATCCTGCCACAGATGGTCGGTTTGACCATCGCCGTACATAACGGTCGTCAGCACGTCCCAGTTCTCGTGAACGAAGACATGGTCGGCCATAAACTGGGCGAGTTCGCCGGTACCCGCACTTATCGTGGGCACGTGGCTGACAAGAAAGCCAAGCGTTAAGGGGTTAGGAAATGGAAGTAGCCGCTAAGTTGTCGGGCGCTCGAATCTCCGCCCAGAAAGCCCGCTTGGTCGCCGACCAGATCCGCGGGAAGAAGGTGGGCGAAGCGCTCAACTTGTTGGCTTTCAGCAGTAAGAAAGCCGCCGAGATCATGAAGAAAGTGCTGGAGTCGGCCGTAGCCAACGCCGAGCATAACGAAGGCGCAGACGTTGATGACCTGAAGGTCAGCACTGTTTTCGTCAACGAAGGGCGTTCGCTGAAGCGCATCATGCCACGTGCCAAAGGCCGTGCTGATCGCATCGTCAAGCGGTCTTGCCATATCACTGTCAAGGTTGCTGACAAGTAACGGAGTCGAAGAGATGGGTCAGAAAGTACATCCCATTGGCATTCGCCTGGGAATCGTCAAGGAGCACACCTCCGTCTGGTACGCAGACGGTCGGACTTATGCGGACTACTTGTTCGCAGATCTGAAAGTGCGTGAGTATCTCCAAGACAAACTAAAAAGCGCGTCCGTAAGCCGTATCGATATCCATCGTCCGGCCCAAACTGCACGTATCACCATCCACACCGCTCGTCCAGGTATCGTTATCGGGAAGAAAGGTGAAGATGTTGAGAAACTGCGTCAGGACCTGACCAAGCAAATGGGTGTGCCTGTGCACATCAATATCGAAGAGATCCGCAAGCCGGAACTCGACGGTATGCTGGTTGCGCAGAGCGTAGCTCAGCAGCTGGAGCGTCGTGTAATGTTCCGTCGCGCTATGAAGCGCGCAGTACAGAACGCCATGCGCATTGGTGCCAAAGGCATCAAAATCCAAGTGAGCGGTCGTCTCGGCGGTGCTGAAATCGCACGTACTGAATGGTATCGCGAAGGTCGTGTGCCATTGCACACCCTGCGTGCCGACATCGACTATGCCAACTACGAAGCTCACACCACTTATGGTGTGATCGGTGTAAAGGTTTGGATCTTCAAAGGCGAAGTAATTGGTGGTCGCCAAGAAGAGCTGAAACCACAAGCACCAGCGCCTCGTAAAAAAGCTGCTAAGTAAGGGGTACGCCAAATGTTGCAACCTAAGCGTACGAAGTTCCGCAAGCAGATGACAGGCCACAACCGTGGTCTGGCTCAGCGCGGTAGCAAAGTCAGCTTCGGCGAGTTCGCGCTGAAGTCTGTAGCTCGTGGTCGTCTCACCGCTCGTCAGATCGAGTCAGCGCGTCGTGCACTGACCCGTCACGTTAAACGTGGCGGCAAGATCTGGATCCGTGTATTCCCGGACAAGCCTATTTCCAAAAAGCCCCTCGAAGTTCGTATGGGTAAAGGTAAGGGTAGTGTGGAGTACTGGGTTGCCCAGATTCAGCCAGGTAAAGTCCTGTATGAAATCGAGGGTGTTTCTGAAGAGCTGGCGCGTGAGGCTTTTGCCCTGGCTGCTGCAAAGCTGCCGCTCGCCACCGCCTTTGTTAAACGGACGGTGATGTGATGAAAGCGAATGAACTTCGTGAAAAATCCGCACAGCAGCTGAATGAGCAACTGCTCGGCTTGCTGCGCGACCAGTTCAATCTGCGTATGCAGAAAGCAACTGGCCAGTTGGGGCAGTCGCATCTGCTCTCGCAAGTTAAGCGTGACATCGCTCGCGTGAAGACTGTGCTCAACCAGCAGGCAGGTAAGTAATCATGGCTGAAGCCGAAAAAACTGTCCGTACGCTGACTGGCCGTGTTGTCAGCGACAAGATGGACAAAACCATCACCGTACTGATCGAGCGTCGCGTTAAGCACCCGATCTACGGTAAATACGTTAAGCGTTCGACTAAGCTGCACGCGCACGACGAAACCAATCAGTGCCACATCGGCGACAAAGTCACTATTCGTGAAACTCGTCCTTTGGCCAAGACCAAGTCTTGGGCGCTGGTTGATGTTCTCGAACGCGCTGTGGAAGTCTAAGGACTAGGGGTCGGAGAAATTATATGATTCAGACTCAATCCATGCTCGATGTGGCCGATAACAGCGGCGCTCGCCGTGTTATGTGCATCAAGGTGCTGGGTGGCTCCCATCGTCGTTACGCTGGTATCGGTGACATCATCAAAGTTACCGTGAAGGAAGCAATTCCTCGCGGTAAAGTGAAAAAAGGCCAAGTGATGACTGCTGTTGTAGTCCGCACTCGTCACGGCGTACGTCGTGCTGATGGCTCCATTATCCGCTTTGATGGCAACGCTGCTGTTCTTCTGAACAACAAGCAAGAGCCGATCGGCACCCGTATCTTTGGGCCAGTGACCCGTGAACTTCGTACTGAGAAGTTCATGAAGATCGTCTCGCTCGCCCCAGAAGTGCTGTAAGGAGATCCGACATGCAAAAGATTCGTCGTGACGACGAGATCATCGTGATCGCCGGCAAAGACAAAGGTAAGCGCGGTAAGGTGCTTAAGGTTCTCGCTAATAACCGTCTGGTTATCAGCGGTCTGAACCTGGTTAAGCGTCATACCAAGCCTAACCCGATGTCGGGCGTGCAAGGCGGTATCGTCGAAAAAGAAGCTCCACTGGATGCTTCTAACGTCGCCATTTTCAACGGCGAAACCAACAAGGCTGACCGCGTTGGTTTCAAAGTAGAAGACGGCAAGAAAATTCGTGTCTTCAAGTCGACCCAAAAAGCGGTTGATGCTTGAACACTGCTAGGTAGAAGACCATGGCACGACTAAAAGAGATTTACTGGAAGGAAATCGCACCGAAGCTTAAGGAAGAACTTAAGCTTTCGAACGTGATGGAAGTTCCACGCGTTACAAAGATCACCCTGAACATGGGTCTGGGCGAAGCTGTTGGTGACAAGAAAGTCATCGAGCATGCTGTTGCTGACCTGGAAAAGATCACCGGCCAAAAAGTCGTTGTGACCTACGCTCGTAAATCCATCGCTGGCTTTAAAGTCCGTGAAGGATGGCCGATCGGCGTCAAAGTGACTCTGCGCCGTGAGCGTATGTACGAGTTCCTGGATCGTCTGCTGTCGATCTCCCTGCCTCGGGTTCGCGACTTCCGCGGCCTGAATGCCAAGTCCTTCGATGGTCGTGGTAACTACAGCATGGGCGTGAAAGAGCAGATCATTTTCCCGGAAATCGACTACGACAAGATCGATGCTCTCCGCGGTCTGGACATTACCCTGACCACCACTGCCAAGAACGATGATGAAGGCCGCGCTCTGCTGCGTGCTTTCAAATTCCCGTTCCGCAACTGATTGGAGTAGGAAAATGGCCAAGAAGAGCATGAAAAACCGTGAGCTGAAGCGTCAGCTCACTGTTGCCAAGTACGCCACCAAGCGTGCAGCGCTGAAAGCTATCATCGTTGATCTGAACGCAAGTCCAGAAGCGCGTTGGGAAGCTACCGTAGCTCTGCAGAAGCAACCACGTGACGCAAGCGCTTCGCGCATGCGTAACCGTTGCCGCCTGACTGGTCGTCCGCACGGCGTTTACCGCAAGTTCGGCCTTGGCCGTAACAAGCTGCGTGAAGCTGCAATGCGTGGTGACGTACCAGGTCTGGTTAAAGCCAGCTGGTAATTGCTGTCAAAGTCTCGATGTTCAGGTTCGCAAGAACCTGACCATCGGTGGCCTTGAATCTGAATCAAGCCCCTTTTGGGGCTTGATTCATTTCTGGGGTGTGTCTAGAATGACCGGCTCGCCTGAGCCCGTGTTTTTCATGCCCGGAAGTTCTCGGCGACAAGTAGTAGCCGCAAGGCTAATTTTTCTGTATTAGGAGCGTCTAGCCCATGAGTATGCAGGACCCGTTAGCGGACATGCTAACTCGAATCCGTAATGCCCAGATGGCTGAAAAGTCTGTCGTAAGCATGCCGTCTTCCACGTTGAAGGTGGCTGTAGCAAAAGTCCTGAAGGACGAAGGTTACATCGCGGATTTTCAGATCACCACCGACGCTAAGCCGTCGTTGTCCATCGAGCTGAAGTACTTCGAAGGCCGTCCGGTTATCGAAGAAGTGAAGCGCGTTAGTCGTCCAGGCCTGCGTCAGTACAAGTCCGTTGAAGATCTGCCGAAAGTTCGTGGCGGTCTTGGCGTGTCTATCGTCTCCACCAACAAAGGTGTGATGACGGATCGTGCTGCGCGCGCTG
Source organism: Pseudomonas sp. 18058 (assembly GCF_902706155.1). NCBI lineage: Bacteria > Pseudomonadati > Pseudomonadota > Gammaproteobacteria > Pseudomonadales > Pseudomonadaceae > Pseudomonas > Pseudomonas sp. 18058. The sequence goes on along the minus strand of NZ_CACSJY010000042.1, from coordinate 21,894 downwards.
CCGGTGTCGGCGGCGAAGTTCTTTGCACTGTGTTCTAAGGGGGGATAAGCATGTCTCGCGTCGCTAAGAACCCCGTTAAGCTGCCAGCCGGTGTCGAAGTAAAATTCGCAGGCCAACAGCTTTCGGTGAAGGGTGCCAAGGGCACTCTCGAACTGAACATCCATTCGTCCGTTGAGATTGTTGAAGAAGCTGGTGAGCTGCGTTTCGCTGCTCGCAATGGCGATCAACAAACTCGCGCAATGGCCGGTACCACGCGTGCGTTGGTAAACAACATGGTCCAAGGCGTAAGCCAAGGCTTCGAGCGTAAGCTCCAGCTGGTCGGTGTTGGTTACAAAGCGCAAGCAAAAGGCACGGTTCTGAACCTTGCCCTTGGCTTCTCGCACCCAGTGGATTACGAACTGCCGGAAGGCATCACCGCTGAGACTCCTAGCCAGACCGATATCCTGATCAAGGGCATCGATAAGCAGCTGGTAGGTCAAGTGGCCGCTGAGATCCGCGACTTCCGTCCACCAGAGCCGTACAAAGGCAAAGGTGTGCGCTACGCGGACGAAGTCGTCCGTCGTAAAGAAGCCAAGAAGAAGTAGGGCATAGCAAATGACCGACAAAAAAGTTACTCGACTGCGTCGCGCTCGCAAAGCACGCCTGAAAATGCACGAACTAGAAGTCGTGCGTCTCTGCGTGTTCCGCTCGTCGCAGCACATCTACGCCCAGGTCATCTCGGCCGACGGCAACAAAGTCCTGGCATCTGCCTCGACTTTGGATAAAGAACTGCGTGATGGCGCCACTGGCAACATCGACGCGGCCACAAAGGTTGGCCAGCTGGTCGCTACGCGTGCTAAGGCCGCTGGCGTCTCGCAAGTGGCTTTCGACCGCTCTGGCTTCAAGTACCACGGCCGCGTTAAAGCGCTGGCTGATGCTGCTCGTGAAGCTGGGCTGGAGTTCTAAGTTATGTCAAATAACGACCAAAAGCGCGACGAAGGCTACATTGAGAAGCTGGTTCAAGTTAACCGCGTAGCCAAAACCGTTAAAGGCGGCCGTATCTTCACTTTCACCGCGTTGACCGTGGTTGGTGATGGTAAAGGGCGTGTTGGCTTCGGCCGTGGCAAGTCACGTGAAGTGCCTGCTGCGATCCAGAAGGCAATGGAAGCTGCTCGCCGCAACATGATCCAAGTTGACCTGAACGGCACCACTCTGCAGTACGCAATGAAGTCCGGTCACGGCGCTTCGAAGGTGTACATGCAGCCTGCTTCTGAAGGTACCGGTATCATCGCTGGCGGCGCTATGCGTGCTGTCCTCGAAGTTGCTGGCGTTCAGAACGTTCTGGCCAAGTGCTACGGCTCGACTAACCCGGTAAACGTGGTTCACGCCACTTTCAAAGGTTTGAAAGCTATGCAATCTCCTGAATCCATTGCCGCCAAGCGTGGCAAAAGCGTCAAGGAGATCTTCTGATCATGGCTACCGTTAAAGTAACGCTGATCAAAAGCATGACCGGCCGCATCCCTAACCACAAACTGTGCGTTAAGGGTCTGGGTCTGCGTCGCATCGGTCACACTGTAGAAGTCCAGGATACTCCCGAGAATCGCGGGATGATCAACAAGGCTTACTACATGCTGCGTGTCGAGGGTTAATCGATGAAACTCAATGATCTGAGTCCAGCGCCGGGTTCCCGTCGCGAAAAGCATCGTCCGGGCCGTGGTATCGGTAGCGGTTTGGGTAAGACTGGTGGCCGCGGCCACAAAGGTCAAACCTCCCGCTCCGGTGGCACTATTGCTCCAGGCTTTGAAGGCGGTCAACAGCCGCTGCATCGTCGTCTGCCGAAGTTCGGTTTCGTTTCCCTGAAGGCCATGGATCGCGCAGAAGTGCGTTTGTCCGAGCTGGCTAAAGTGGAAGGCGACATCGTTACCGTGCAGTCCCTGAAAGATGCCAACGTGATCAACGTCAACGTACAGCGTGTGAAAATCATGCTGTCCGGTGAAGTGACTCGCGCTGTCACTATCGGCAAGGGAATCGGCGCCACCAAAGGTGCGCGTTCGGCTATCGAAGCAGCTGGCGGCAAGTTCGAGGAATAAATGGCTAAGCAAGGTGCTCTCTCTGCGCTCGGCAAAGGCGGTATGTCTGAACTCTGGGCTCGTCTGCGTTTTCTGTTCCTGGCGATTATCGTCTACCGAATAGGCGCACACATCCCGGTTCCAGGTATTAACCCGGACCGACTCGCAGACCTGTTTCGACAGAATGAGGGGACCATTCTTAGCTTGTTCAACATGTTCTCCGGCGGCGCGCTGGAGCGGATGAGCATCTTTGCACTGGGGATCATGCCGTACATTTCGGCATCGATCATCATGCAACTGATGACCGCCGTCAGCCCGCAGCTGGAGCAGTTGAAGAAGGAAGGTGAAGCTGGCCGTCGCAAGATCAGCCAGTACACCCGCTACGGCACCGTCGTCCTCGCTCTTGTTCAGGCTATTGGCATGTCCATAGGTCTGGCGGGGCAGGGCGTTGCGTTCACTGGTGACTTTGGCTTCCATTTCGTCGCGGTATCCACGTTTGTGGCTGGTGCGATGTTCATGATGTGGCTGGGTGAGCAGATTACTGAGCGCGGTGTAGGTAACGGTATCTCGATGTTGATTTTTTCGGGTATCGTCGCCGGTCTTCCGAGAGCAATCGGGCAGTCTTTCGAGTCTGCACGTCAGGGTGATATCAACATCTTCGCCCTGGTTGCCATCGGTTTGCTGGCAGTAGCGATTATCGGTTTCGTGGTGTTCATTGAGCGTGGTCAGCGTCGTATTGCTGTTCACTACGCCAAGCGTCAGCAGGGCCGCAAGGTTTTTGCTGCGCAGACAAGCCACTTGCCGCTGAAAGTGAACATGGCTGGTGTTATTCCAGCTATTTTCGCGAGCAGCATTTTGCTGTTTCCGGCTTCGTTGGGTGCCTGGTTTGGTCAGTCTGAAGGTATGGGCTGGTTGCAGGACATCTCGCAGTCGATCGCTCCTGGTCAGCCGTTGAATATTCTGCTGTTTAGTGCAGGGATTATTTTCTTCTGCTTCTTCTATACGGCGTTGATGTTCAATCCGAAAGACGTAGCGGAAAACCTGAAGAAGTCCGGTGCCTTTATTCCGGGCATCCGTCCAGGTGAGCAGTCTGCGCGCTACATTGATGGCGTTCTGACTCGCTTGACCATGTTCGGTGCTCTTTACATGACGGCCGTGTGCCTGCTTCCCCAGTTCCTGGTGGTCGCAGCAAACGTACCGTTCTACCTTGGCGGGACCTCGTTGCTGATCGTGGTCGTGGTTGTGATGGACTTCATGTCCCAAGTACAATCGCACCTCGTTTCGCACCAGTACGAATCCCTGATGAAGAAAGCCAACCTGAAGGGCTACGGCAGCGGCATGTTGCGCTGAGTACCCCATAAGGTTCGAGGAGTTGGTGATGAAAGTTCGTGCATCGGTGAAAAAGCTGTGCCGTAACTGCAAGATTATTCGCCGCGAAGGTGTTGTTCGAGTAATTTGCAGCGCGGAACCGCGTCACAAACAGCGCCAAGGCTGAGTGTGATCCGCTTGAAGCCCGGCAGCTAGTGCGCTGCCGGGTTGATTATTTGTTATTACAGCGATATTATCTCGCGCCCTATTTCTTGGCTTCCGGGGCGTAGGTAGCTGTCAATTGGAGTCCCACTGAATGGCCCGTATTGCAGGCGTTAACATTCCAGATAACAAGCACACTGTTATCTCGCTGACCTACATCTATGGTGTTGGTCGCACTACTGCGCAGAAAATTTGCGCAGTGACTGGGGTAAACCCAGCCGCAAAGATCAAAGATCTGAGCGATGAGCAGATTGAGCAATTGCGTGGCGAAGTGGCGAAGTTCACCACTGAAGGTGACCTGCGTCGCGAAATCAACATGAAAATCAAGCGTTTGATGGACCTCGGTTGCTACCGTGGTCTGCGTCATCGTCGTGGTCTTCCAGTACGCGGTCAGCGTACCAAGACTAACGCGCGTACCCGTAAAGGTCCGCGTAAGCCGATCCGCAAGTAATCGCCCACGCGAATCGACAGGAAATTAATCATGGCAAAACCTGCTGCTCGTCCTCGTAAAAAAGTTAAAAAGACAGTGGTTGATGGCATCGCCCACATCCATGCTTCTTTTAACAACACAATCGTGACCATCACCGACCGTCAAGGTAACGCGCTTTCTTGGGCTACCTCCGGTGGTTCGGGTTTCCGCGGTTCCCGCAAGTCCACCCCGTTTGCTGCTCAAGTAGCTGCTGAACGTGCTGGTCAAGCTGCGCTGGAATATGGCCTGAAAAACCTCGACGTTAACGTCAAAGGTCCAGGTCCAGGTCGTGAGTCTGCTGTCCGTGCATTGAACGGCTGTGGCTATAAGATCGCCAGCATCACCGACGTGACGCCAATCCCGCACAACGGGTGCCGTCCGCCGAAGAAGCGCCGCGTGTAATCCAGGAGATTGTAAAGAATGGCTCGTTACATTGGTCCAAAATGCAAACTCGCTCGTCGCGAAGGCACCGATCTCTTCCTGAAGAGCGGCGTGCGCGCGATCGAATCGAAGTGCAACATTGAAGCAGCACCTGGTATCCACGGCCAACGCCGCGGTCGCCAGTCCGATTACGGCACCCAACTGCGTGAAAAGCAGAAGGTCCGTCGTATCTACGGCGTTCTCGAGCGTCAATTCAGCGGCTACTACAAAGAAGCTGCTGGCAAGAAAGGTGCAACCGGTGAAAACCTGCTGCAACTGCTCGAATGCCGTCTGGACAACGTTGTATACCGTATGGGCTTTGGTTCGACTCGTGCCGAATCCCGTCAGCTGGTATCGCACAAGTCGATCAGCGTTAACGGTCAGACCGTAAACGTTCCGTCGTATCAGGTTCGTGCTGGTGACGTGGTTGCAGTTCGCGAAAAAGCAAAAAACCAACTTCGCATTGTCCAAGCTCTCGATCTGTGTGCCCAACGTGGCCGCGTAGAATGGGTAGAAGTAGACACTGAGAAGAAGTCGGGCGTTTTCAAGAACGTTCCTGCTCGCAGTGATCTGTCCGCCGACATCAACGAAAGCCTGATTGTCGAGCTCTACTCCAAGTAAGGGCTAGAAAATAGGTGCATCCATGCAGATTTCGGTAAATGAGTTCCTGACACCCCGCCATATTGATGTGCAGGTTGTCAGTCCAACCCGCGCCAAGATCACTCTCGAGCCTCTCGAGCGTGGTTTTGGCCACACCCTGGGCAACGCGCTGCGACGCATCCTGTTGTCCTCAATGCCCGGCTGCGCAGTAGTCGAGGCCGAGATTGACGGTGTACTCCACGAGTACAGCGCCATCGAAGGTGTACAGGAAGACGTAATTGAAATCCTGTTGAACCTTAAAGGTCTGGCTATCAAGCTGCACGGTCGTGACGAAGTTACGCTGACCTTGTCGAAGAAGGGTTCGGGGGTGGTTACCGCTGCCGATATTCAGCTGGATCATGATGTCGAGATCGTTAATCCCGATCACGTAATCGCTAACCTGGCGTCTAACGGCGCCCTGAACATGAAGCTCACCGTAGCTCGTGGTCGTGGTTATGAACCAGCAGACTCGCGTCAGAGCGATGAAGACGAAAGCCGCAGCATCGGTCGCTTGCAGCTTGACTCTTCGTTCAGCCCGGTTCGCCGTATCGCATACGTGGTGGAAAACGCCCGTGTCGAGCAGCGTACTAACCTGGACAAGCTGGTTATTGATCTGGAAACCAACGGTACTCTGGATCCTGAAGAGGCTATTCGCCGCGCTGCAACCATCCTGCAACAGCAGTTGGCTGCGTTCGTCGACCTCAAAGGTGACAGTGAGCCAGTGGTTGTCGAGCAGGAAGACGAGATCGATCCGATCCTGCTTCGCCCGGTTGACGATCTGGAACTGACTGTACGTTCGGCTAACTGCCTTAAGGCGGAAAACATCTACTACATCGGTGACCTGATTCAGCGTACCGAAGTAGAGCTGTTGAAGACTCCGAACCTGGGCAAGAAATCCTTGACTGAAATCAAGGACGTTCTGGCCTCCCGCGGTCTGTCCCTCGGCATGCGCCTCGACAACTGGCCGCCTGCAAGTCTTAAGAAGGACGACAAGGCGACTGCCTGATCGTCGTAATCACCGAACGTAGTGTTTGGTAAGGAATGAACCATGCGTCATCGTAAAAGTGGTCGTCACCTGAGCCGCACCAGCTCGCACCGCAAGGCCATGTTCCAAAACATGGCGGTGTCGCTGTTCGAGCACGAGCTGATCAAAACTACACTGCCGAAAGCCAAAGAACTGCGTCGCGTTGCTGAGCCGCTGATCACTCTGGCCAAGACAGACAGCCTGGCTAACCGCCGTCTGGCATTCGACCGTACTCGTTCGAAAGCCATCGTTGGTAAGCTCTTCAACGACCTGGGCAAGCGTTACGCTACCCGTGAGGGTGGCTACCTGCGCATCCTCAAGTGCGGTTTCCGCACTGGCGACAACGCGCCTATGGCGTACGTCGAGTTGGTTGATCGTGCTACTGCTGGCGAAGCTGTATCCGCCGAGTAAGACGTCAGTCTGAAACAAAGAACCGGGCCTAGTGCCCGGTTTTTTGTGTCTGCATGAAAAATGCGCTGTTCGTACAAGCTTCTGACATAGGTCAGCTGTCACCATGGGCCGGGAATCATAATTAGTAATTATCTATCGATGTGCACGAGTTAATGAATTTGTGGCTCTCACGTCGATGATCAATACTTCCCACCAAGCCGATTAGCCGGCAGTTCCAAGACTGACAGAGGAAGAAGACCGTATGAGCCAGATCAAAACGCTTACGACCGCCAGTGGCGCACCTGTCGCTGATAACCAGAATTCTCGCTCCGCCGGCCCACGTGGCCCGCTGCTTCTCGACGATTTCCACCTGCTCGAGAAACTTGCTCACTTCAATCGTGAAAACATTCCTGAACGTCGTGTCCACGCTAAAGGCTCGGGCGCTTACGGCACGTTCACTGTCACTCGTGATATCACCGAGTACACCAGCGCCAAACTGTTTGAATCTGTAGGCAAACAAACCCCGACGTTCCTGCGTTTCTCTACCGTGGGTGGCGAACGTGGTTCGGCCGACACCGAGCGAGATCCACGTGGCTTCGCGCTGAAGTTCTATACCGAGGAAGGCAACTGGGACATCGTTGGCAACAACACCCCGGTGTTCTTCATCCGTGATCCTCTGAAATTCCCGGACTTCATTCACACGCAAAAGCGGCTGCCGCAAAGCAATCTGAAGAGCGCGCAGATGATGTGGGACTTCTGGTCGCATTCGCCTGAGGCGCTGCACCAGGTGACCATTCTGTTCTCCGATCGCGGCATTCCTGACGGCTACCGCCACATGCACGGCTTCGGCAGCCACACTTACAGCCTCATCAGCGCGCAAGGCGAGCGTCACTGGGTGAAGTGGCACTACAAGACAAAACAAGGCATCAAGAATCTGGCACCTGCGGATGCTGCCCGTATTGCCGGCACAGATCCGGATTACGCCCAGCGCGATCTGTTCGAAGCGATCGAGCGTGGTGATTTCCCGAAATGGCGCGTGTGCATTCAGATCATGACCGAGGCGCAAGCGGCGGCGCATTACGAGAACCCGTTCGACGTGACCAAAACCTGGTCGCAGAAAGAATTCCCGCTGATCGAAGTGGGCGAGCTGGAACTGAATCGCAACCCGCAGAACTACTTCGCTGAAGTTGAACAAGCCGCGTTCGGCCCAAGCAATATGGTGCCAGGTGTCGGTCTGTCGCCGGATCGCATGCTGCAAGGTCGCGTCTTCGCTTACGCCGATGCGCATCGCTACCGCGTAGGCACCAATCACCAGCAACTGCCGGTGAACGCGCCACGCAGCCCGGTGAATACTTACCAGCGCGACGGTTCGATGGCGTTCGGCAGCAATGGCGGCGCAGCACCGAATTACGAGCCGAACAGCTACATCGAATCGCCGAAACAAGCTCCGCATTACGCCGAGCCTGCGCTGGCCCTGAACGGTGCGGCTGACCGTTACGATCACCGCGAAGACACCGATTACTACAGCCACGCCGGTGCGCTGTTCCGGTTGATGAGCGACGATCAAAGAGCACTGCTGGTCAGCAACATCGCCGGTGCACTGAGTGGTGTTTCGAGCGATGTCGTTGATCGCCAGTTGCAGCATTTCTACAAAGCCGATCCGGCGTATGGAGAAGCAATCGCAAAGCTGCTCAACGTACAGCTTAACGAAGTCTAAACGAGAAGCAGAACCGCCCTCATTTGGGCGGTTTTTGCGTTATTTAGGCTGCTTTTCTCAGAATATCTTCGCTTTTATTGCGCTAAAAGGGTGACCTTCCGGTCAGGTTGGTTCAAACTACAGCCTTTCAAGTAGGGAGATGTAGGGCGATGCAAGGCCACCCAGACGTAATCGATTACCTCAACACGTTGCTGACCGGCGAACTGGCCGCGCGTGATCAATATTTCGTTCATTCGCGGATGTATGAGGACTGGGGGTTCACCAAGCTCTACGAGCGAATCAATCACGAGATGGAAGAAGAAGCGGGTCACGCTGATGCGTTGATGCGCCGCATTCTGATGCTCGAAGGCACACCGCGCATGCGTCCGGATGATCTGGATGTCGGCAGTACTGTGCCGGAGATGCTCGAAGCGGATCTGCGCCTTGAGTACAAAGTTCGTGCAGCGCTGTGCAAAGGCATTGAGCTGTGCGAGCAGCACAAAGACTACGTCAGCCGCGAGATCCTGCGGGTGCAGTTGAACGACACCGAAGAAGATCACACCTACTGGCTGGAAAAGCAGTTGGGCCTGATCAAACTGATCGGTCTCGAGAACTACCTGCAATCGCACACCTCCTGATCGCAGTAGGTACAAAAAAGCCCCTGTCACTGTTGAAGTGACAGGGGCTTTTTCATGCCCGGCGTTTAAGCCCGATCGCGGATCAGCAACGGTTTGAGGTAATGGCCAGTGTGAGATTGTTTCATCTCGGCCACTTGCTCCGGCGTACCCACGGCGATGATCTGCCCACCCTTGGAACCACCCTCCGGCCCGAGATCGACCAGCCAGTCGGCCGTCTTGATCACGTCGAGGTTGTGCTCGATCACCACCACGGTGTTGCCGTGATCGCGCAGGCGATGCAGCACGTCGAGCAATTGCTGGATATCCGCGAAGTGCAGGCCTGTGGTCGGCTCGTCGAGGATGTACAGAGTTTTGCCTGTGTCACGCTTCGACAGCTCGCGGGACAGCTTGACGCGCTGCGCTTCACCGCCAGACAACGTGGTCGCCGACTGCCCGAGCTTGATGTACGACAGGCCGACATCCATTAACGTTTGCAGCTTGCGCGCCAGCGCTGGCACCGCATCGAAGAACACCCGCGCTTCCTCGATGGTCATTTCGAGGGTTTCGTGGATATTCTTGCCCTTGTATTTGATCTCAAGGGTTTCGCGGTTGTAGCGCTTGCTCTTGCACACGTCGCACGGCACATAGATGTCCGGCAAGAAGTGCATTTCGACCTTGATCAGACCGTCGCCCTGGCACGCCTCGCAGCGACCGCCCTTGACGTTGAACGAGAAACGCCCCGGGCCATAACCACGGGAGCGCGACTCGGGCACGCCGGCAAACAGTTCGCGTATTGGCGTGAACAGCCCGGTGTACGTCGCCGGGTTGGAGCGCGGCGTACGACCGATCGGGCTTTGGTCGATGTCGACAACTTTATCGAGATGTTCCAGGCCCTTGATGCTGTCATGCGCGGCGGCTTCCAGCGTCGTCGCGCCGTTAAGTGCGGTGGCGCTCAGCGGAAACAGCGTGTTGTTGATCAGCGTCGATTTGCCCGAGCCGGACACGCCAGTCACGCAGGTCAGCAGGCCGATCGGGATTTCCAGATCGACATTGCGCAAGTTGTTACCGCGCGCGCCCTTGAGCGACAGGGTCAGCTTCTTGTTGCGTGGCGTACGTTTGGCCGGCACTTCAATCTTCACCCGGCCCGACAGGTATTTACCGGTCAGGGAATCCGGGTGCGCCATGACCTCGGCCGGTGTACCTTCGGCAACAATCTGCCCGCCGTGCACACCGGCGCCCGGGCCAATATCCACGACATAGTCGGCCAGACGAATCGCATCTTCGTCGTGCTCAACCACGATCACCGTGTTGCCGATGTCACGCAGATGTTTGAGCGTGCCGAGCAGGCGATCGTTGTCACGTTGGTGCAGACCAATCGACGGTTCATCGAGGATGTACAAAACACCGACGAGGCCGGCACCGATCTGGCTGGCCAGACGAATACGCTGTGCTTCGCCGCCGGACAGGGTGTCGGCGCTGCGATCCAGCGACAGATAGTCCAGACCGACGTTAACGAGGAACTGCAGACGCTCGCGGATTTCCTTGAGAATCTTGTCAGCGATCTCGCCGCGACGCCCGGTCATCTTCAGTTCGCCGAAGTACACGCAGGCATCGCCGATCGGCAGATTCGTCACCGCTGGCAATGTCTTCTCGCCGACCCACACATGGCGTGCTTCACGCCGTAGACGCGTGCCACGGCAGTCCGGGCAGGACTGGGTGCTGAGGAACTTGGCCAACTCTTCGCGCACGCTCGCCGATTCGGTCTCGCGGTAGCGACGTTCCAGATTCGGCACGATGCCTTCGAACGGGTGTGAACGTTTGACGATATCGCCACGGTCGTTCAAATATTTGAAGTCGACGTTCTGCGAGCCGCTGCCATGCAGGATTTGTTTCTGCTGCTCGGCGGTCAGTTCGTTGAACGGTTTTTCCAGGCTGAACTTGTAGTGCGACGCCAGCGAACCCAGCATCTGGAAGTAATAGACGTTGCGCCGATCCCAGCCGCGTATCGCGCCCTCGGCCAGGGTCAGCTCGCCGTTGACCAGTCGCTTGATGTCGAAGAACTGCTTCACCCCCAGACCATCGCACGTCGGGCAGGCGCCGGCCGGGTTGTTGAAGGAGAACAGCTTCGGTTCCAGCTCGCTGATCGCGTGGCCGCAGATCGGGCAGGCGAAGCGTGCGGAGAAAATCATCTCTTCGCCCGGCTCGTCGTCCATCGGCGCAACCAGTGCGATGCCGTCTGCCAGTTTCAGCGCGGTTTCGAACGATTCGGCCAGACGCTGTTGCAGATCGGCGCGCACTTTAAAGCGGTCGACGATCACGTCAATTGAATGCTTCTTCTGTTTATCCAGTTTCGGCAGCTCGTCGAGCTCACAAATACGCCCGTTGACGCGCGCGCGGACGAAACCTTGCGCCCGCAGCTCTTCGAAAACTGAAAGGTGTTCGCCTTTACGTTCGCGGATCACCGGCGCCAGCAGCATCAGTTTGCTGCCTTCGGGCTGCGCCAGCACCAGGTCGACCATCTGGCTGACGGTCTGCGCTTCCAGCGGAATATCGTGATCCGGGCAGCGCGGCGTACCCACGCGTGCATAGAGCAGACGCAGGTAGTCGTAGATTTCGGTGATGGTGCCGACCGTGGATCGCGGGTTGTGCGAGGTCGATTTCTGTTCGATGGAAATCGCCGGCGACAGGCCTTCAATGGTGTCGACGTCGGGTTTTTCCATCATCGACAGGAACTGGCGGGCATAGGCCGACAGCGATTCGACATAGCGGCGCTGACCTTCGGCGTACAGTGTGTCGAAAGCCAGGGACGACTTGCCGGATCCGGACAGGCCGGTGATGACGATCAGTTTGTCCCGTGGCAGGGTCAGGTCGATGTTCTTCAGGTTGTGGGTACGGGCCCCACGTATCAGGATCTTGTCCAAAGTGGCCTCGCTCGGCGGGCGTCGAAAGCGTAAGAGTATACGGGCAAATACTGGATGGATGCACACTATCAAGCGTAGCGTTGTTTGCCCTGAATGAAGAGTGTTTCATCTGTACGCGTCAAAGCGTCGCGATCTACCCCGTCTTTCGATGGGACTGGTAGAATCGCCGCCGGTTCACACGAGGTTTATCCATGCACGATCCCCACAGCGAACGCATGAGTGGCAGCGAGACCCGCGCAGCGAGCGGTCTGGCCCTGGTGTTCGCCTTCCGTATGCTTGGCATGTTCATGGTGTTGCCGGTACTGGCAACCTACGGCATGGATTTGGCGGGAGCGACCCCGGCCCTGATCGGGTTGGCCATCGGCGCTTACGGCCTGACCCAGGCGATTTTTCAGATCCCGTTCGGGGTCATTTCCGACCGCATTGGCCGCCGTCCGGTTATTTACCTCGGGCTGATCGTCTTCGCCCTCGGCAGCGTGCTGGCCTCTCAAGCCGATTCGATCTGGGGCGTGATCGCCGGGCGAATCCTGCAAGGCGCCGGGGCGATTTCCGCAGCGGTCATGGCATTGTTGTCTGACCTGACGCGCGAGCAGCACCGTACCAAAGCGATGGCCATGATCGGCATGACGATTGGTCTGTCGTTCGCCGTGGCCATGGTCGTCGGGCCATTGCTGACCCGTGCGTTTGGCTTGTCCGGACTGTTTCTCGCCACCGGTGGCATGGCGCTGGTGGGCATCGTCATCGTCATGTTCATGGTGCCGAAATCGACCGGGCCGCTGACTCACCGCGAATCCGGTGTGGCGCGTCAGGCGTTGATGCCGACGCTCAAACATCCTGATCTGCTGCGCCTCGATCTGGGCATCTTTGTGTTACATGCCATGTTGATGTCGAGCTTCGTCGCGCTGCCTCTGGCACTGGTCGAAAAAGCCGGTTTGCCCAAGGAACAGCACTGGTGGGTCTACCTCACCGCGTTGCTGGTTTCGTTCTTCGCCATGATCCCGTTCATCATCTATGGCGAGAAGAAACGCAAAATGAAACGAGTTTTGCTCGGCGCCGTGACGACGCTGATGCTGACTGAGCTATTCTTCTGGCAGTTCGGTGACAGCTTGCGGGCTCTGGTGATCGGCACGGTGGTGTTTTTCACCGCGTTCAATCTGCTGGAGGCTTCATTGCCGTCGCTGATCAGCAAGGTTTCACCGGCGGGCGGGAAGGGCACGGCCATGGGCGTGTATTCCACCAGCCAGTTCCTTGGTTCGGCACTTGGCGGGATACTCGGCGGCTGGTTGTTTCAGCATGGCGGTCTGTCGGTTGTGTTCCTTGGATGTGCCGGGCTGGCTGCACTTTGGCTGGCCTTTGCTGTTACCATGCGCGAACCTCCCTACGTGACGAGCCTGCGCTTGCCGTTGTCGCCCGAGGCGATCCGCGAAGCGGGTCTGGTCGAGCGCCTCAAGGCCCTCGTAGGGGTAACCGATGCAGTGATAGTTGCTGATGAAGCGGCTGTTTACATCAAACTGGACAAAGAATTAGTGGATCGCGACACCCTCGAACGCCTGGTGAACAACCCGGCCGGGGCTGCTTGCGACGCCTAGGAGAACGTTATGGCCCGTGGGGTTAACAAAGTCATATTGGTCGGCACTTGCGGCCAGGATCCCGAAGTTCGCTACCTGCCTAACGGTAACGCCGTGACCAACCTGAGTCTGGCAACCAGCGAACAGTGGACCGACAAGCAAACCGGTCAGAAGGTCGAAAAGACCGAGTGGCACCGTGTTTCGATGTTCGGCAAAGTCGCCGAAATCGCCGGCGAATACCTGCGCAAGGGTTCGCAGGTTTACATCGAAGGCAAGCTGCAGACCCGTGAGTGGGAAAAAGACGGTATCAAGCGTTACACCACCGAAATCGTGGTCGACATGCAAGGCACCATGCAACTGCTCGGCGGCCGTCCACAACAGGGCGACCAGCAAGGCGGTGGCAACAACTATCAGCAGTCCGCTCCGGCTCCACGCCAGCAGGCGCCGCGTCCGCAGCAGTCGGCTCCGCAACAGCGTTCGGCCCCGGCTCCTCAGCAGGCCGCACCGCAACCGGCTCCGGATTTCGACAGCTTTGATGACGATATCCCGTTCTGATTTGCCCGCTGAATCACCTTTGATTTAGCCTCGAAGCCCCCGCATTGCGGGGGTTTTGTCGTTCTGGACGGGCCAAAGATGTCGTCTCGTTCAACTCATGACCGATGAGTCGTTTGGTCTGGTTACGGAAAGTTTCGCACTGAGTCTTGAAGGCTGCCGCCAGTCGCACCATGATCCGTACCTGCGACTGGATATTCAGGCGCCTTTTTGCAAAAGCAGGATCCCGGGGAGCTGGGCTGCGTCCATCACAAAAACAAGAGAAAACGATGAGCAGTAGCAAGAACAAGGAAATCGAGTATCTGCGCGGCGTGGCCATCCTGATGACGGTGTTGGCCCATAGTTCGTTGTTGTTGCCATTCCATAGCGACTTCATGCAGAAAGTGTTCAATGTGTTTTCCCCGTGGTCAGGGGTGGATCTTTTTTTCTGTATTTCCGGTTACGTGGTCAGCAAAGCGTACCTCGATTATTTTGATAAAAATCGTGAGCAGGGCCGATTCGGCCTCGCGGCCACCTCGTTCTGGATCCGTCGGGCCTACCGTCTGCTGCCCACCGCGTGGCTGTGGGTATTGATTCCGCTGGCGTTCTCGATCTTCTTCAACCAGTCGAATGCGTTCCAGTCGTGGTTCGATAATTTGCGCAGCTTCACGGCCGTCGCGACCTTCACCGGCAATCTGGCGAACCAGTACGGTGTGCTGCTGGGGCCGAACTCGGTGTACTGGAGCCTGGCGCTGGAGGAGCAGTTTTACTTCATCTTCCCGCTGTTTCTGCTGCTGATCACATCCACTCGTTGGCGAGTAATCGCCCTGCTCGCACTGATTGCCGTGCAGTTCCCGTTCAATCGTTATGCCTTCGGCGGGCCAACGGCGGCCATGCTCTTCTCGTTCCGTCTGGATGCGATGATGTGGGGCATTCTTCTGTGCCTGTTCACGCGCACCTCACTGTACAAAGACATTGAGCCAGTGGCGCTGGGCGCCAGCCTGATCAAACGGTTCGGGTTGACGCTGTTCCTGCTGTACATGCTCGGGGCCATTGCCGGGCAACTGATCGCCATGCCCATCGCGGTGGGGCTGATCGCATTGAATGCATTGGTTCTGGTCTGGCTCTCCAGTTATCAAAAAGGCTATGTCTACTGCCCGGCGTTCTTGAGTGGAATTGCCCAATGGCTAGGCTCGCGTTCTTACGCTTTGTACGTCATACACATGTTCGCCTACCACTTGAGTACCGAAATCTGGAGTCGAGTGGCCAGCGACAGAGGTGTCGAACTGGGGCCTGAGTTCACCGTGGAAATGTTGCTCACCTCGTTTGCGATCATGTTGGTCTGCAGCGAGTTGAACTACCGTTTTGTCGAGACTCCGCTGCGTCGACGCGGCGCGGAAATCGCACGGCGCAGAATGGCTGGTGTGAGCACGTCGGAAACCGCCAGGGACAAACTCCCGGCAGATCGTCCGGTACGCTCGACAGAGCTGTCTTGACCGAGGGCGAAAAAAAACCGTAGAGCTCACGCGCTACGGTTTTTTTATGGCTGAAAAGTGGCGTATGGCTCAATCGAGAATCAGGTGCGGCAGGAAGCGGCTCGAGTCTTTGGTGATCAGGCTGTTGTCTTCGCGCACGCCAATGCCTGCGGCTTGATCGCCTATCACCCACGAACCAATCAGCGTGTAGCTGTCGCCAAACTTCGGCAGTGGCGCAAATTCCTGCAGGATAAACGGCGCATCGGTGTAGGGCCCGTCTTCTTTGACGATCAGACCTTCAGCCGTCTGCAACTCAATGTTCGCGCCTTCACGGGAAAAGTACGGCTTGCGCACCCAACCCTTGGGCACCGCACTGGCCGGGTTTGGATCAAGGTGCGCCGCGAGCAAGTTCGGATGACCCTTGTGCAGTTCCCACAATAAAGGGAGCGCGCCTTTGTTCGACAGAATCGCCTTCCACGCCGGTTCAAAAAACTGCGTATCGCACTCGGCAATCGCCGCCCCGAAAGGTTCGTGGAAGATGAACTCCCAGGCGTGCAGCTTGAACAGGTGCGGGATCCAGCGATCCTGCAGATCGACAAAGCGACCTTCAGCCGTCAGGCCAATGTCTTCAATGTCGATGTGCCGCGATTCGATGCCGACTTTTTCTGCGATCAGCCGCAAGTAATCGGTGGTGCCCTTGTCTTCGACCGAGTCTCTCATCGAAGAGAAATAGAACGGCCGCGTCAGCTTCATTTCGGCAAAGGCTTGATGCAGTTTGGTGTCGATGCTGTTGAACTGGTCGGCATTCGCCGGCAGCGTGCCGCGCTCGATGCATTGCTCCAGCCAGCCCCACTGAAACGCCGCTGCCTCGTACAGGCTGGTCGGCGTGTCGTAGTTGAGCTCCAGCAGTTTCGCCGGGCCGTTGCCGCTGTAGGAAAAGTCCATGCGCCCGTACAGATGCGGATGACCTTCGCGCCAAGAAGTGCGGATCATGTCGTAGTACGGCGCAGGGATGCTCAGACGATCCAGCAACTCTTCGCTGTTGACCACGCGGTCGACCAGATCAATGCACATCTCGTGCAGCTCGGTGGTCGGATCCTCAAGATCGTTTTCGATCTGCGCGAGCGTGAACTGGTAGTACGCGCTTTCGTCCCAGTAGGGCTCGTCGTCGATGGTGTGAAACATAAAGCCGAGGCTTTCGGCGGTCTGTTTCCAGTCCGGGCGCTCGGCGCAGAGGATTTTCTTCATCGTCAGCTGCTCGAACGACCGGAACTGCTGCCCCAGCCACCCCAACCGCTGCGAGCACTCGACTGGCTACCGAAGCCGCCGCGCGAGGTCGACGAGGCAACGTTGACCGGTTTGCTTTTGCTGCTTTCGTAATCCGTCTGGCTGCGCGTCGTCGTTTCGGCTCTGCGGTATTGCGTCGAAGTGTTGTAGGGCTGGCGCGTGTCGCGATCGCGGTACACCGTGCGATTGACGTTGTTGCTCATCGCGTTGCCGATCAGCCAACCGGTCAGCCAGCCACTGCCGCCGCCACTGGAGGTGTGCGAAGTGTTTTGCACATTCTGCGCGGCATCACCTGCCGGCATTTGCGCGCCGGCGATGGCGTCGAGGTTCTGCGCCGGTTCACCGTTCTGCGGCACTTTGAAGCCGCCGAGTTTCGGCACGAAGCGGCCATCGGAATTTTTCTGACACCAATCGGCGGCGAAGTCGGCGTCGCACTTGGCCTTGTCGTCGTACGCCGGGGCGATGCGCCGGTGTTCGGTCAGGGCAGCGACGTAGGCGTTGGAGCAGACATCGGCAGCCACTTCGGCATCGACGCACTGTTCCACGCTCTGGAAGTTACGCGGCTGCTCGACCGCCGCCGCTTCACCGGAGATGGCCATGGCCACCGACGCGGCGAGGGACAACTGCACATATTTACTGCGTTTCATCGAGGGCTTCCTGCCGGTCAGTTGGACGGGGTCATGCACGCGGCGTTAAGCATGCCGACGCTGATGGCGACCGCTGCCACGTAAATGCCCGAAGCGATTTCACCGTTGGCAATGCGCTGCGAGGTGCCCTTGAGCACCAGGCCGGTGGCGAGGAATGCCAGCAGTTGCACAACAGCGGCAATCACCGCCCACAGGACGAAGTCGAGGACGTTGACCGAGAAGGCGATCACGTTGCTGGCCGGGATCGCGAAACCGATGATCGCACCGGACAGCGCGATGGCGGCGGCGACGTTGCCGGAGCGAATCAACTCGAACTCTTTGTGCGGGGTGATGCGGGTGTAGACGAATTGGAACAGCATGAACAGCAGCACGGCGCCGATCAGGTAGACGACGAAACCGACCAGCGCGGTTTTGTTCAGGGAAACGGCCAGCACTTCCAGCATGAAAAACTTCCTTTTTTAGATGGGGCTCAGATCAGTCGTGTACAGCGAGATACCCAAAGAGGTGCTCAGGCTGACGGTGCCTTCTTCGTCCTGTTCGACGGAGAACAGCAGCAATTCGCGGCGATCGGTCAGGCCGGTTTCGCGCGCGTAAAGCATCGAGTGGTGTTCGATGGTGTAGGACTCGTCCGGGTTGATGACTTGTTCGGTCATCGGCACCAGTTCGGTCTGGCCCTGTTCGGTGCCCCATTCGCGGGTGTACTCGACGCCATCGTGGGTGTAGGTCGGCAGGCCGATCGCGCTGTTAGGGCCGGCCAGGCGCTGCAGTTCGGCGTCACTGTTGACGGTCACGTAACTGAGGTAGTTGAACAGCGTGACCGATTCGATCTGGTCGTCGCCGGTAACGTGGATCTGCAGCCAGAAATCCTCGTCGTTCATGTAATAGCGGTGCAGTTTGTTCGACTGGCCGAGGTCGACCCAACCGGCGCTCCAGATCGCTTGATCGAAGGGCACACGCACCGTGGTCGAACCGTCGAGCAACAGCGCCAGCGTCGTATCGAACCTGACAGCCTTGCCCTGGGCCATGCCGAGTGGGCCACTGGCAACGGTCGGTGTCGGCGCAGCGGTCTGCCAGTTGCTGGTGCCCAGCAAATCTTTAAACCATCCCATGGGTACGTTCCTTGAGGCGGGTGGAGGTGTTCGTCGGCGGAAAAAGCGTGGCTAGTGTACCGGGCCGGGATCCCATGTAGGAGCTGCCGAAGGCTGCGATCTTTTGATTTTGTTTTTAAAGACAAGATCAAAAGATCGCAGCCTTCGGCAGCTCCTACACAGGGCAGGTTGCGATGTTACTGAGCGGATTTCTGCTTCAGGCGCTCAAGAATCGCATTGGCGCTGCCGGCGTTCGGCGTGATGCCGGCTTCTTGCAGCTTGCGATCCAGGTCATTGCCGGCCGCGGCGTCTGCCAGTTCATCGGCAGCGCTCAGTTCGGCAGCGCGTTGTTGCTGCTTGGCTTGCAGGCGGTTCAGCGTACCCACTGCAGTTTCCAGTTTGCCGTTGGCGCCGCCGCTGGCGATGGATGCACTGACCTGAGCCTTTTGCACGCTGTCGCGGGCCTTGGCCATGTCGACTTGCTGGCGCAGGCTCTTGATGCGGGCTTCGGCCTTGTTGATGTCTTTGCGCATGTTTTCGGCGTAGACACCGAACTCGTCGCTCTGCTTTTTCTCGGCATCGAGGTCGTTGGTCAAGGTCGAAATCGCTTCGGCCACTTCCAGCGCCAGATCTTCACGGCCAGCGTTCAACGCCGACACAGCCTTGGCTTCGAGATCCTTGATCTTGGCGTCGTACTCGCTCACACGGTCGGCGGCCAGTTTGTGCTTGGCCATGATGGTGACCAGCTCGCGACGTGCGTTCGACAGGGCGGTGTCGGCATCGCGGATTTCCTGATCGAGGATGCGCAGGGCCTGTTGGTCGACGATCGATTCGCCGACTTCATTGGCGCCGCCGCGCAGCGCGGTGAACAACTTGCTCCAGATGGACTGAGTCATTGGATTTTCCCTGTTGATTACTTGAAGAAGTGTTCGAAGGCTTCGCTCGCGCGCTGCACGTTGTCGACCAGGGTTTTCACCTCGGTGACGACGTTGGTCAGGCTCGAGTCGGCGCTGAGGGCGCCAAACATGTTGTAAACGGTCTGTCCGTTGGGCATCGATTCGATACCGATCGACGACAGCGGGAACATTTCCCGGCTGCGCAACACGGCGTCATTGAAGGCGTGCACGTCGGTGATCGAATCGATATCGACCAGCACGGTGTCAACGATGATCTGTTGACCGGCGACGGCGATGTGAATCGGCAGACCGCCGAATTCGTTCATTTCCAGCTTGATGCTGGGTTCGGAGCTCTGGATCAGCGACAGCGTGATCTCGTGCGAAGCCACCTCGTCCAGGGCCTTGAGGGCGTTGAAGAGGCTATCGATATTCCAGTTGTTGCCTGCGCTCATGTAATTCTCCGACATGAAAGAGCCAGCCAGAATCGGTTGGCGTAGCTGTTGCTCCATTTGCTTGAGCAAGCTTCGGTTTTCGGGAAGCACCCAAGTTTCGTGTTTCACATAACCGGCAGCGGCCAGGCCCGCACGCATCTGCTTCATATAAAAGCTCGACGGTTTTTTTGCGGACGCCTTCGCGCGCTCTCCCTTGGGACTATCAGATTTCGCGGTGGGGGAACGGCTTTTCATGGCTATGACTCGGTTATGAACATCTCACGCGTGAGCCACACTACAACCAATCCAAAATGCCAGCAATGACTCACGCGTGAGTTTTTTATGACAGACGAAAAAAGGCCCGCAACGTGGCGGGCCCTCTGTTTATAGACTGTTTGCAAAGTGTTGCTTAGCGATCAGCCGACAGAAATTCGTCCGTCGAGATCACACTGGCGTAGGCAAAGCGCAGTGCCGACATGAACGCAGCGTGTACATGGGCGGCAGGCACGGTCAGGCCGTTGAATTCCAGATCGCGGCTGGCGCAGGCGTCGTGAATCACCGTCACGGTGTAGCCAAGATCCGCTGCCGCGCGAGTGATGCCATCGACGCACATGTGGCTCATGCTGCCGACCACCACCAGCTCCTTGATGCCTTGCTCATCGAGGATCGATTGCAGTTCAGTCTCGCGAAACGAATTGACGAAGTGTTTGAGCACGACCGGCTCGTCGGCGCGGTTGAGCACTTTCGGGTGCAGCTTGGCGCCGTCCGAACCCGGAGTGAAAAACGGCGCATCCGGCGAAGTGAATTCGTGGCGGATGTGCACAACCGAATCGCCCGCCTCACGGAACGCTGCAATCAGTCGCACGGCATTGTCGGCGGCGGCATCCGCGCCGACCAGCGGCCACTTGCCTTGGGGGAAGTAGTCGTTCTGGATATCGACTACGATGAGTGCTTGTTTGGCCATGGGTGTGTCCTCGAAGTGCTTGTTGGTGTGGTGCAAGTATTGGCGCTGGCCGATGATTCGAGGATTGGCCGCACCGACAATAGACAGGGGAAAACTGACAATGGGCGTTGAAAAAGCCGCCATCGCTGAACTCGGCGTGCTGATTTATCCCGGCGCGCAGATGGCAGCGGTGCATGGCTTGACCGATCTGTTCGGCGTGGCCAACCGCATTGCCGCTGAGCATCAGACCGCGCAATTGCCGGTGCTGCGGGTCAGTCATTGGCAGGTCGACGGTGATCAGCCGCCCGTGCGGGTTTACGACAGTCATCCGGGCGACGAAAGCGATTTGCTGGCGGTGCTGATTCCGCCGTCAATTGGCGGCTTCAGTTCGGCAAACATGCCACCCAGCCTTGCGCAGTGGTTGCGCGATCAACATGCCCGTGGCGCGACGCTCGGCGGTGTCTGCGTGGGTTCGCTGATGTTGGCGGAAAGCGGTTTGCTCGATGGCCGTAGCGCCACCACCCACTGGACGTCGGCGAAGGCGTTCGCCGAGCAATACCCGAAGATCAAATTGAAAGCCGATACGCCCATCGTCGATGACGGCGACCTGATTACTACCGCTGGATTGATGGCCTGGTCGGAGCTTGGCTTGCGCCTGGTCGACAGGCTGCTCGGGCCGAGCATCGCCACCGGTACCGCGCGTTTTCTGGTGATCGAACACAGCGACAGTGCCAGTGAGTGCGGGAGCAATTTTGCGCCGATTCTCAGTCATGGCGATGCGGCGATTCTCAAGGTTCAGCATTGGCTGCAAAGCACCGGCGCGACGGATGTTTCGCTGACCGCGATGGCCGAGCGTGCAGGGCTGGAGGAGCGCACGTTTCTGCGGCGGTTTCGCGCGGCGAGCGGGTTGAAGCCGACCGAGTATTGTCAGCATCTGCGGGTGGGCAAGGCGCGCGAGATGCTCGAGTTCACCAATGGCACGATCGATCACATTGCGTGGACAGTGGGGTATCAGGATCCGGGAGCGTTTCGGGCGATTTTCAGGAAGATCACCGGGCTGGCGCCGAGTGATTATCGGGCGCGGTTTGGTGTGACCCCGAACTTGAAGGCGACAAATTCCTAATGTGGGAGATTCTATGGTTGCGAACAACGTTTTTTAGGCAGTTTTGCTGACGTATGCTTTCTCGCTCTTCAGCAGCGCGTATGCAATACGCGCGAGTTTACGTGACAAAATCACCAGCGCTTCAGTGGTGGCCTTGCCCTTGTTTCGATGA
>NZ_CACSJY010000041.1:0-52997 GCF_902706155.1 Pseudomonas sp. 18058 | reverse complement strand
CTGCGATCTTTTGATCTTAAAGGTCAAAATCAAAAGATCGCAGCGTGCCGCAGCTCCTACAAAGTTTTGCTCGCAGGCACAAAAAAGCCCCGCTTTCTGTAAAGAGAGCGGGGCTTTTCAGTGGGCGAGGGGTTAGCCTCGCCCGGCAGCATCAGAAGCGATAAGTCGCGCCAACACCGAAACCGTTTGCCGAGTTTTCATACTTGGCGTCGTAGGTCTGGCCACGATCGTTTTCGTTGCGGATCTTGATCGACTCTTCTTTCAGGTACGAGTAGGCCACGTCGATGGTCAGGTCTTCGGTCGGGCTCCAGCCAGCACCGATGCTGAAAATCGTACGGTCGCCAGTCGGAATACGTGGCGAACGGTCGACGTTGTTGGTCGGCGACTGGTCGAAGGTCAGACCGGTACGCAGTACCCATTCCTTGTTCAACTGATACGAAGTACCCACGGCGTAAGCCCAGGAGTCGTGCCAGTTTTGGTCTTCGGTGATTTCACCGAACTGACCGGCCAGTGCAGGCTGCACGCCCGAGTTCTCGACGGTGATTTTCTTCAGCTGGCTCCAACGGGTGAAGGTCGAACCGGCGTAGACATTCCACTGATCGTTGATCGCCTGGGTCACCGAGAAGTCCAGGGATTCAGGCGTAGTGATCTTCAGCGAAGCGTCGTACTTCTGGTTCGGGTTCGCGCCGATCAGGCCCAGCACACCGTAGTTGACCTTGGTGTTGCCTTCGAGCTTGTAGTCGACTTTCGAGTGGTAGGTCATGCCCAGACGCGTAGTGTCGGTGGCTTGAACCAGCACGCCGATGTTGTAGCCCAGTGCGGTGTCGTCACCCTTGATCTTGACCTTGCCATCTGGCGCGGCCTGAGTGATCGACAGGTTGGATTCCAGCGAGCCGTCGATACGGTTGATGGTCGGACCGAAGCCGATCGACACCACGTCGTTGAACTTGTAGCTCACGGTTGGCTGGAAGGTGATGACTTGTACTTCGGACTTGCTGCCGAAGTAACGGCCGGCAAAGCCGTTTTCGTAATCGGTGATCAGGCCGAACGGCACGTAAACGCCGAGGCCGAATGCCCAATGATCATCGATTGGTTTGACGTAGAAGCCCATAGGTACGGAGGTGAAGGGCACCATGTCGCCTTTGTTGCTGCCGCCGTTAGGGCTGGAGCTGGCGTCGCTGATATCGGTTTTTGCGTCGAGGAATGCAACACCGCCAGTGACTTGTTCGCGCGTGAGGCGCGACATGCCGGCAGGGTTACCATAAACAGTGCTTGCGTCGTCGGCAGAAGAAGATCGCCCGGCGTACCCAGTCCCCATCCCGCTGATGCTGTGTTCGTTGATGGCAAAGCCAGCTGCGAAAATCTGGGTGGATGCCATGGTAACGGCGAGGCTAAGGGTGGTTTTGAGCATTACTTTTTTCATTATTAGAACTCCTGGTGATCACCGGGGCGAAAATTACCAACATTTTCGCTCCGGCGCTATAGTCCGTATGCCTTGAGTTAGAGCGGTTTTGTAGGACAATCCGACCAGATTCGCGACCCGTTACACGATCTTGCGAAACCGGTGGGTCAACAAGCGACCTGATTCATCGGTGAAACACAGGTCTGCCAGGCGTAGGTGAAATCGCGCAGACGACCCTGAGGCTGAAACGTCTGACGCCAGATACGCGCCATTCCGAGCAAATCAGCCGGGTCGGGGAGGGTGGGGTTTTGTTCTTCTACCAGCAGCCAGGCGATGGCGGTGGCGTAACGCAGATTAACGGTTAATTCCAGGTGCGGGCCGCTGAGGAAAGCATGCTGACTGGCGAGGCCGCGAACCAGACTGGCACGCTCAGGATCGAGTGCCAGGTAATCATCCCAAAGGGCTTGATGACGATGCTCGGCAATGCGGTAGAGGCCGTGGCCACGGCGGTCATGCAGGGCAGAACCGAGGGCAGACTGGCTGGCGGCGATGCCCAGCAACAGGGCTTCGGCAGTTGCGCAGTGGCGTCCCAGGTAGATCAACGTAGGACGGATCACATAGCGGCACAGTTCGCTGGCAGCGATACCCATAAATCCCTCGGTTCTTGTTATTAATGGCGAGTCCTGAAGGGGGGCTTGGCAGCAGTGGATCGGTTCAGGCTCGCCGCAAGCGGATCACGCCGCTTGAGTTGAAGTGTAGTGTCATATTCGCGACGTAAAGGCCTGTTTTTAAAATATTTCCGGCTGCGCGGAATATCCGTTATATCCGATGGTGCTTAGCCGCTGAGGGGTAAAAGCGAAACATCGGGCAATAAAAAGCCCCGCATTTTGTGCGAGGCTTTTGCTTTTGCAGCCTTTTCGGCTTTCAGGCAACCAGTGCCTGACGGGTACGATCGATCACGGCCTGCAGCGGTTCAGCGCTGGAGTACTGATCGGGGTAAAGACGCTCGCTGTGGCGGGCGATACCGTGTTCGTTGACCAGTGTGAAGCTGAAGCAGCCTTTGCGAGCGGCCATGATCAGGCAGTTCATCGGAGCAAAAGCGTTGGTTAGGGTGCGAATGGCATCCTGAGTATGGATTTGAGTAGACATAGTTATTAGGTGTTCCTACAAATGACACGGATAAGAACCGTGCAACGTTAAAACGTTCCAGTGACGACGACCACCATTGGTCGAACGAAGAACCCGACTGGAACAAAGCAGCCAGTTTGAAGCGCTGATAAGTTGGCGCGCTTGGGCTGGCAGGTAGGTACTTAGGAGGGCAGGCAACACATCAAGGGCAAAGGTTCTGGGCCCGGGGTGAAGATCCTGATCAATTTGCAGGTTGGTTCGGTCAGAGTAAGTGGCCTTCGCAACACCCTTTGCATCATTCAAAGGCTGTGTTGTCGCAAGATTTACCTGGAAACCATCGAGGGGTCGCTCCCGCTTTTTTCGGCGATTGGCTTCTTGGTAGAAGGTTGACCGTGGGGATGTGTTCGACCGGAATTGACTTTCAGCTTGGTACTAACGCCGGGGATACTAACGGATCGAAAAGTACAAAGCAAACCCAATGCTGAAAAAGATTGCAGGCGGCTACGGATTCTGCTTGCCAATCCGGCGGATCGCCCCGTATTGGCCCACATTAAGACCGTCGGTCGGTGAAACAATTTTCATCAAACGTCACGCCAGACTGCCTTATCCCCAGGCAAGGGTGGAAAACGACCCGAAAAAGCGCACGCCTATAACCGGGTAACAGGTACTTGTGCACATTAGTTGCGCGGGCTGTCACAGCACTGTCACATCAATCCTGACCCCGATGGCTGCCTGCATCGAAAGTTTAAGTCAATGAAAAACATCGGTTTTTTTTGTTGGTGAAAAAATCGTCAGTTTGACTGCGAGCCCCATTCCACAAGGGTTTGCGAGGGTTCAGGGGCGGTTGTCCACTGAGTTATCCACAGCTTCTGTGGATTGTCCCGAGCGCTTGCTCTAGCACGGGCGTGCCGGGTTTTTTTCGGACTTTACCTGTAAGAAAAAGAGAGTAGAGTGGCGCGCCTTCCGATCTGTCCCACAGTGCTTTATGAAGTTTCGCTCAGTATCAGACTCTGTTACCTCAGAACCCCCTCGTGTTACCCCGCCCAAGCGATTTTCTGTGCGCGTCGCCGAATGGCTGCTCGACAGCCCGCGCCTGAGCGACAGCCACAACGCCAAACACCTTGCAGGGCGCCTGCTCAAGCAGCCTGCGCGGGAAGGCGTGGTCGCTGCGCAAAGCCGTCTCGGTCAATTGATGTGCCGTGAGTGCGGTAACGCCCGCGACCGCCGCATTGGCCAGGATCTGCTGCGTTCGGCTGCCCGTGCCGGCGACCGGCGTGCGCAGCAGGAACTCGGTCTCATCGAAGACTGAGCTGTCCAAGACCTGACACCTTGGTTAACCTTCAGGCTTTATTGGATGGGCAGGAATCTCTATGGCGATGGACTTGACCAGCGTATTGCTCGGTCTCGCGGCAGCGGGGTTGCCATTGCTGGCGCTGGCCTGGCAACTGCAGCGCCGGGCGAGCAACGGCCAAGCCGACGTGGCCCTGCTCGAAGAGCGGCTGGCCATGGCGCAACTGGCGCAGGACGGCCTCAACGCTCAGCTTGAGGCGAGCCGCGATGAAGTCGCTGATCTGGGCCAGGCCAACGCTGCGAAACAGGCTGAACTGGCGGCCCTGCGCCGTGAAGTCGAGTTACTGCAGATCGAGCGCGACGACGCCCGCGATGCCTCCCACGCCTGGAACATCGAACGTGCCAGCAAAGAAGCCGAACTGCGCCGTCTCGACGCGCAAGCCGCTTCGTTGAACGCCGAGCTGCGTGAACAACAGGAAAGCCATCAGCAACGCCTCAGCGACCTGCAAGGTTCGCGCGATGAGCTGCGCGCGCAGTTCGCCGAACTGGCCGGCAAGATCTTCGATGAGCGCGAGCAGCGTTTCGCCGAAACCAGCCAACAGCGCCTCGGCCAGTTGCTCGATCCGCTGAAAGAACGCATCCAATCCTTCGAAAAACGTGTGGAAGAAAGCTATCAGGCTGAAGCCCGCGAGCGCTTTTCGCTGGCCAAGGAGCTGGAGCGTTTGCAAGCGCTCAACCTGCGTCTGAGCGACGAAGCGACCAACCTGACCCGCGCCCTCAAGGGCCAGAAAACCCAAGGCAACTGGGGCGAACTGATTCTCGAGCGGGTGCTCGAACACGCTGGTCTGGAGAAGGGCCGCGAATACCAGACACAGGTGAATTTGAAGGGCCCGGACGGCGAGCGTTTCCAGCCCGACGTGGTGATTTATCTGCCGGGCGACAAGCAGGTGGTGGTCGACTCGAAAGTCAGTCTGACCGCGTATCAGCAATACGTCGCCGCCGAAGACGACACCCTCGGCCAGATTGCGATCAAGCAGCACGTACTGTCCCTGCGCAATCACGTCAAAGGCTTGGCCGGCAAGGATTACAAGCGTCTGGAAGGCCTGCACAGCCTTGATTTTGTTTTGCTGTTCGTGCCGATCGAAGCAGCGTTCTCGGCGGCGTTGCAGGCTGAGCCGTCGCTGTTTCAAGAGGCGTTCGACCGCAACATCGTGATCGTCAGCCCTACGACATTGCTGGCGACATTGCGGGTCATCGACAGTCTGTGGAAGCAGGAGCGCCAGAGCCAGAACGCCCGGGAAATCGCCGAGCGTGCCGGATGGCTGTACGACAAGTTCGTGCTGTTCATTCAGGATCTGGACGAGGTCGGCAATCGCCTGCAACAACTGGACAAAGCCTACAGCTCAGCGCGCAACAAACTGACAGAAGGACGCGGCAATCTGGTCAGCCGCAGTGAGCAACTCAAACTGCTCGGGGCGCGAGCGAGCAAGAGCTTGCCGGCGGATCTGCTGGAGCGGGCGATGACCGATGTTGATGGCTTGGTTGAATTACCGGAATAACCGCAAAAGCTTCGCGAGCAAGCCCGCTCCCACATTGGAATGCATTTCAAACTGTGGGAGCGGGCTTGCTCGCGAAGGCGTCAGTGAAGTCACCAGCTACAACGGCACATACCGACTCAACAACGCCCGCAACGCCGCCGGTTTCACCGGTTTCGCCAGATAATCCAGACCCGCCGCATGCACCTGCGCCACCGTCTCCGGCCGCCCATCCGCACTGATCACCACTCCCGGCACCGGCTCGCCCAACGTCGTGCGCAACCACGCCATCAACTCAGTCCCGGTGTCGCCGTGATCGAGGTGGTAATCCACCAATGCCAGTTGCGGCCGCACGCCATCCTTAAGCAACGCCGCACATTCCTCGCGATTGCGCGCCGTCCACACCTGACAGCCCCAGCGGCTGAGCAAACTGTTCATGCCGATCAAAATGCTGTCTTCATTGTCGATGCACAGCACCTGCGCGCCGCCCAGCAACTTGCCGTTCAACTCGACGGCGGCGCTGGCCGGCACGGTTTGCGTTGGGGCCAATGGCACGCTGACGCTGAACACACTGCCGCGCCCCGGCCACGAACGCACGCGCAACGTATGGCCGAGCACGCGGCACAAGCCATCGGCAATCGCCAAGCCAAGCCCCAAGCCTTTTTCGGCGCGGGTCTGATGGCTGTCGAGGCGTTTGAATTCTTCGAAAATCACCTGCAGCTTGTCCTCCGGAATCCCCGGCCCGCGATCCCACACTTCCAGCGACAATTCTGCCCCGCGCCGACGCGCGCCGAGCAGCACCGGGCCTTTGGCGTAGCGGAACGCATTGGTGAGGAAGTTCTGCAAAATCCGCCGCAACAATTTGCTGTCGCTGTCGATGCGCAGGTGACTGCCACGCACACGGAAGGTCAGGCCTTGTTCTTGCGCCAATGCCTTGAATTCGGCGCCGAGAATATCGAACAGCTCATTGAGGGGAAACGGCTTGCGATCCGGGTTGATCTTGCCGTTTTCCAGGCGCGAGATATCCAGCAAATCACTTATCAAGTCTTCGGCTGAACGCAATGAACTGTCGAGGTGCTGCACCAGTTTCTGCGCCTCGCTGCTCAAGCCATCGTCCTGATGGGAGAGGGCGGCGGAGAACAGGCGGGCGGCGTTCAACGGTTGCATCAAGTCGTGGCTGACCGCTGCGAGGAAGCGGGTTTTCGACTGGTTCGCCGCTTCGGCAGTGCCCTTGGCTTCGGTCAGCGCGACGTTGAGTTGCGACAGTTCCTGCGTGCGCTCGCTGACCCGTTGCTCCAGCCCCTCGTTAGCCTCGGTCAGCGCCTGCTCGGCTTCGCGGAACGCAGTAATGTCGGTGAAACTCATGACGAAACCGCCGCCCGGCATCGGGTTGCCGATCAACTCGATCACCCGACCGTTGGGGAACAACCGTTCAGAGGTGTGCGCGCGGCCCTGACGCATCCAGTGCAAGCGACGGGCAACGTGTACTTCGGCTTCGCCGGGGCCGCACAAGCCGCGCTCGGCGTTGTAGCGAATGATGTCGGCAATCGGCCGGCCAACGCTGATCAAACCGTCCGGGTAGTTGAACAGCTCCAGATAGCGTCGATTCCACGCCACCAGTTTCAGCGATTGGTCGACCACGCTGATGCCTTGGGTGATGTTCTCGATCGCGCCTTGCAGCAGGGCGCGGTTGAACTGCAACACTTCCGACGCTTCGTCGGCGATCCGGACTACGTCCTCCAACTGCATTTCCCGACCTTCGATGGCGGCTTTTACCACGGCGCGCGTCGAAGAAGCGCCAAGCACACCGGCCAACAAGCGCTCGGTGTGGGCGATCCATTCGCCATCGGCGTTCTGGTTCGGATTGAAGCCTTTGCCCTGACGGTAGGCGAAACGGATAAAGCTCTGCCGCGCGCGTTCCTCACCGACAAACCGCGCCGCCAGTTGCAACAGATCGTCGATTTGCACCGCCAGCATCGAGCGTGCGCTCGGCCGCGCGCTGATCTCCTGACCGATGAAACGCCCGGCCTGCCAGTGTTCGGAAACCCGCGTGCGCGAAAGCACCGAGACCCACGCGAACAAGGTGAAGTTACCGGCCAGCGACAGCACCACGCCTTGTGTCAGTGGGGTGATTGGCAAATTCAGCGGATTGCTGTGCAGCCACGCCAGCCCCGGAAAACTGCTCAGGGACAAGCCCAGGCTGTGCGCGGCAATCGGCAGAATCAGCGTGTAAAACCACAGGAAAGTACCGGCAGCGAGACCGGCAAAAACCCCGCGCCGGTTGGCCTGTTTCCAGTACAGCGCGCCGAGCATGGCCGGGGCTAATTGGGTGACAGCGGCGAAGGCAATCTGGCCGATGGTCGCCAGGCTCGCGGTGGAACCGAGCAGGCGATAGCTGACATACGCCAGCAACAGAATCACCACGATGCTGACGCGGCGCACCGAGAGCATCCACTGGCGGAACACTTCGAACGGGCGCTCGGCATTATTTCTGCGCAGCAGCCACGGCAACAGCATGTCGTTGGAGACCATGGTCGACAACGCTACGCTGGCGACAATCACCATGCCGGTCGCCGCTGAAGCACCACCGATAAACGCCAGCAGCGCCAGCGCCGGATGGGCTTGAGCGAGCGGCAAACTGATCACAAAGGAGTCGGGGAGTACGTCGCTCGGTAACAACATCTGACCGGCGAGGGCGATCGGGACTACAAACAGCGCGGCCAGTGCGAGGTAGGCCGGGAACACCCATTTGGCCAGACGCAGATCCTGCGGGTCGATGTTCTCCACCACGGTGACGTGAAACTGCCGGGGCAGGCAGATGATCGCCATCATCGCCACGCCGGTCTGCACCACCATCGATGGCCAGTTAATGGTTTCTTTCCAGTATTCCTCGAGGCGCGGGGCGAGCATTGCCTGGTTGAACAGGTCATCGAAACCGTCGTACAGACCAAAAGTGACGAAGGCGCCGACCGCGAGAAAGGCAAACAGCTTGACCAGCGACTCAAAGGCAATCGCCAACACCATGCCGCGGTGGTGCTCGGTGGCGTCGAGGTTGCGCGTACCGAACACGATGGTGAACAGCGCCAGCACCAGCGATACGATCAGCGCCGTGTCTTGGGCGCGGGTGCCCATGGCGTCGGCGCCGGCGCCGATCAACAGGTTCACGCCGAGGACGATGCCTTTGAGTTGCAGGGCGATGTAGGGGAGGACGCCGACCAGGCAGATCAGCGCGACGACCACCGCCAGCGATTGCGATTTGCCGTAACGCGCGGCGATGAAGTCAGCGATGGAGGTGATGTTCTCCTGTTTGCTGATCATCACCATTTTCTGCAGCACCCATGGCGCGCCGAGCAGCAGCAGAATCGGCCCGAGGTAAATCGGCAGGAATGACCACAGTTGTTCGGCGGCCTGACCGACCGCGCCGAAGAATGTCCAGCTGGTGCAATAAACCGCCAGCGACAGGCTGTACACCCAGGCACGCATCCGCGGCGGCAAAGGCGCGCTGCGACGGTCGCCGTAGAAGGCGATAGCGAACATGATGGCCATATAGGCCAGGGCGACGGCGGCGATCAGCCCGGTGGACAACGACATGCAACACTCCCGACAGAAGACTCCCCGGCAACCCTGTCCGGGCCAACAGTCTCGCATGAGTGCGGCGGTTAGTCAGTGTCGACCAAGGTCGTGGCGTGGCGGGGTGTCGCAGGGGTGGAACCCGTCAGTATTAGCGGTGACCGGGCGGGCCTCTTCGCGAGCAAGCCCGCTCCCACAAAGGGAACGCATTCCAAATGTGGGAGCGGGCTTGCTCGCGAAGGCGTCAGTCCAGACGCAGCGCAATATCGATCAGATAATGCAGCTCATCCACTTCAAGCGCCGCCGCCGAAAACAGGATCCGGAACACCACCGGCGCCACCACCAGATTGATCAGCCGATCAACACTCGGCGCGATCTCATCCGGATGCCGCGCAATGATCGTCTGCAATTGCGCACCAATGATCGTCACGCAATACCCCGGCGTCGCGCTCGCCTGCACGTCGCGCATCATGTTGCGGCCGGGCTCGGAGCTCATCTCGTCGAGATACTGTTCAGCCCACGCCCGAATATCACTGCGCAAACTGCCAGTTTCTGCCGGCTCGCTGTCCGGGCGCATGCGGGCGAGGGCGACGTCTGCGAGCAACGCCGCCAGATCACCCCAGCGTCGATAAATCGTCGACGGCGTCACCCCCGCGCGTGCGGCGATTTGCGGCACGGTCACGGTCGAGCGATCCTGTTCTTGCAGAAGCGCGTGGACTGCCGAATGAATCGACTCTTGCACCCGGGCACTGCGGCCGCCGGGGCGTAAACCTTCTTTAATAGCCATGCGGCAGACCTTAACACAAAGAATTTGCTTTAAGCGCGAGGCGGTAGCACACTCCGCAAAAGCAAAAAATTAGCTTTTGCGGAGTGTGCTCATGATCAGCCCCTTGAATAACGTCGTTTCAAACCGCTTTAGCTTGTGGTTTCTGGCGATCACCTTACTCAGTTTTCTCGCCGCTTCCACCGCGCCGACGCCGTTGTATCACCTGTATCAGGATCAACTGCATTTCTCGGCGGTGGTGCTGACGCTGATCTTCGGTGTCTATGCGCTCAGTCTGTTGGCGGCGCTATTAACAGTGGGCTCGCTGTCCGATCACGTCGGGCGCAAACCGGTGATCTTCACCGCCGTGCTGCTCAATGCCTTGGCGATGCTGCTGTTTATCTATGCCGACAGCGTCACGTGGCTGATCAGCGCGCGCGTCCTGCAAGGTTTCGCCACCGGCATGGCGACGGCAGTGTTGAGCGCGACGTTGCTCGATACGGATCGCCAGCAAGGGCCGTTGATCAACAGCGTCGCGCCGCTGTTGGGAATGGCGTTGGGCGGTTTGGGTTGCGGTTTGCTCGCGGAATTTGCTCCGGCGCCGTTGCAACTGACCTATTGGCTGCTGCTCGGATTGTTTGTGTTGCAGGGGATTTATGTCTGGCGTCTGCCGGAAAGTGTCTCTCCGCAAGCCGGGGCCTGGGCGTCATTAAAGCCGACGCTGCACGTGCCGGCTCAGGCGCGTTCAACATTGTGGCGAGTGCTGCCGCTGAACACGGCGACATGGGCGCTCGGTGGTTTTTACGCCTCGCTGGCTCCGTCATTGGTACGCACGGCCACCGGTTCGACGTCCAACCTGATCGGCGGCTCGACCGTGGCGGCATTGACCCTGACCGGTGCGTTGATGATTTTCACCTTGCGCAATCGCAGCGCCAAACAAGCCTTGCGGCTGGGCGCGAGTTTGCTGCCGATCGGTCTGGTGCTGATCTTGCTCGGCGTGCACAGCGCGAGTCTTTCCCTGTTCTTCCTCGGCACGCTGGTCGCCGGTTGTGGGTTTGGCTCGGGCTTCCTTGGCGCAGTGCGCAGCTTGGTTCCGCTGGCATTGCCTCACGAACGGGCCGGTTTGATGTCGGCGTATTACGTGCTGAGTTATCTCGCGTTCTGCCTGCCGGCGTTGTTGGCCGGTTATCTGGCTCGCACCTATGGCTTGCAGGCAACCACTGATGGCTACGGCGCGGTACTGATCGTGTTGGCAGTGGGCGCGTTATTGCTCAGCCTGCGCGCCAAAGCAGTCAAGGTGTGCAGCGCTCCCTGAGTTTCGGTTAGCCTTGCTTGGCCATTCTTCTCACGGATCGATTCATGAAGATTATCCGCAGCAAAACCTTTACCGCCGACCGCGCCTGGGGCGCGCTGGACATCGCCAACATGAACGGCATCACCACGCGCCTGCACTGGACGGATCAGCCGTACAAATGGCACGTCAACGATGGCGAAGAAGTTTTCGTGGTGCTCGATGGCCAAGTGCAGATGCACTACCGCGAAAACGGCGAGGAAAAACAGGTGCAGCTCGACATCGGCGACATCTTTTACGCCTCGGTCGGCACCGAGCATGTCGCGCATCCACAGGGCGCTGCGCGGATTCTGGTGATCGAAAGCGAAGGCAGCGTTTGACTGCTTATTGGCAAAACAGATAACAGTTAGAGATATTACCCGTTATATAGATATTCGATTCGGATCTACCATGAATTCCACCTCACCTGAGGACAGGAGTTCATGATGATTTGCCCCAACAGCGCCAAACCCGGCATCAAGCCATTCAGCCAACTTCAGCATCCGCGTGAAGTGATCCGCCAATTCACACCGAACTGGTTCGCCGCGACCATGGGTACCGGTGTGCTGGCATTGGCGTTGGCGCAACTGCCGGTGGCGATTCCCGGTTTGCACGCCGTGGCCGAAGGGCTGTGGTTGTTCAACATTCTGTTGTTCACCTTGTTTACCCTGGCTTATGCCGCTCGCTGGATTCTGTTCTTCGATGAAGCGCGGCGGATTTTCGGGCATTCCACGGTATCGATGTTCTTCGGCACCATCCCAATGGGCCTGGCGACGATCATCAACGGCTTTTTGGTGTTCGGCCTGCCGCGCTGGGGCGACGGGGTGATTCATCTCGCCGAAGTGCTGTGGTGGATCGATGTGGCGATGTCGCTGGCCTGCGGCGTGTTGATTCCGTACATGATGTTTACCCGTCAGGAACACAGCATCGATCAGATGACCGCCGTTTGGCTGTTGCCCGTAGTCGCGGCAGAAGTGGCGGCGGCCAGCGGCGGCTTGCTGGCTCCGCATCTGACCGATGCCCACTCGCAACTGGTGGTGCTGACCACCAGCTACGTGCTTTGGGCATTTTCCCTACCGGTGGCGTTCAGCATTCTGACAATCCTCTTGCTGCGCATGGCCCTGCACAAACTGCCCCACGAAAACATGGCCGCTTCGAGTTGGCTGGCCCTCGGCCCGATCGGCACCGGTGCGCTGGGCATGTTGCTGTTGGGCGCTGATGCACCGGCGATCTTCGCCGCCAACGGTCTGCCGGGCATTGGCGAAATCGCTTCGGGTCTGGGGCTGGTCGCCGGCATTACGCTGTGGGGCTTCGGGTTGTGGTGGATGTTGATGGCGCTGCTGATCACCGTGCGTTATCTGCGTGACGGCATCCCGTTCAATCTTGGCTGGTGGGGCTTCACCTTCCCGTTGGGCGTTTATTCGCTGGCAACGTTGAAGCTGGCCAGCACCTTGAATCTCGGATTTTTCAGCGTGGTTGGCTGTGTGTTGGTGACGTTGCTCGCGGTCATGTGGCTGATCGTCGGTAAACGTACCGTGCAAGGCGCGTGGCGCGGCGAGCTGTTTGTTTCACCGTGCATCGCCGGTTTGAAGAAATAACCTGAAATATTTAGCTAAGGTGTGGCCTGGATTGCGGTTTGTGAATCCAATAGACAGTATCCAGACCACCCCCAGCAAAATCAGGGAAACACGGAAGATGAGTCACTCCTCACAGTTCAACCTGCTGCGCACGCGACGGTTTTTGCCGTTCTTCATCACGCAATCGCTCGGCGCGTTTAACGACAACGTGTTTAAACAGTCGTTGATCCTCGCCATTCTCTATCGGCTGACCATCGAAGGTGACCGCTCGATCTGGGTCAACCTCTGTGCGCTGCTGTTTATTCTGCCGTTCTTTCTGTTCTCGGCGCTGGCCGGGCAGTTTGGCGAAAAGTTCGCCAAGGACGCGTTGATCCGTCTGATCAAACTGGCGGAAATCGCCATCATGGCTGTGGGATCCGTCGGATTCTTGTTCGATCATCTGTCGCTGATGCTGGTGGCGTTGTTCGCCATGGGCACGCACTCGGCGTTATTCGGGCCGGTGAAGTATTCGATCCTGCCGCAGGCATTGCGCGAGGATGAACTGGTCGGCGGCAATGGTCTGGTGGAGATGGGCACGTTTCTGGCGATCCTCGCCGGCACTATCGGCGCCGGGGTCATCATGTCTTCGACGCACTACGCGCCACTGGTGTCCGGCGCCATCGTCGGCATTGCCGTGCTGGGTTATCTCGCCAGCCGCAGCATTCCACGGGCGGCGGCGTCCTCGCCGGAAATGCGCCTGAACTGGAATATCTTCAGCCAATCGTGGGCGACGCTGAAACTCGGCTTGGGCCAGACCCCAGCGGTGTCGCGTTCGATCGTCGGCAACTCGTGGTTCTGGTTTGTCGGGGCGATTTATCTGACGCAGATTCCGGCGTATGCCAAGGAATGGATGCACGGCGATGAAACCGTGGTCACCTTGATTCTGACGGTGTTCTCGGTCGGGATCGCCCTCGGTTCAATGCTCTGCGAGAAGCTTTCTGGGCGTAAAGTCGAGATCGGTCTGGTGCCGTTCGGCTCGTTTGGTCTGACCGTGTTTGGCTTGCTGCTGTGGTGGCATTCCGGCGGGATTCCGGACAGCGTCACCGGCCATAGCTGGGTTGAAGTGCTGGGCTTTGTGCACACGTGGGCGGTGTTGTTCGACATTCTCGGTCTAGGCATTTTCGGCGGCTTCTATATCGTGCCGCTGTACGCGTTGATCCAGTCACGCACCGCCGAGAACGAGCGCGCGCGGGTGATAGCGGCAAACAACATTCTCAACGCACTGTTTATGGTGGTCTCGGCCATCGTTTCGATCGTGTTGTTGAGCGTGGTCAAACTGTCGATTCCGCAGCTGTTCTTGGTGGTGTCGCTGCTGAACATCGGCGTTAACGCCTACATCTTCAAAATCGTCCCCGAGTTCAGTATGCGTTTCATGATCTGGCTGCTCAGCCATTCCATGTACCGCGTCGAGCATCGCAACCTTGAGGCGATTCCTGATGAGGGCGCGGCGTTGTTGGTGTGCAACCACGTGTCGTTCGTCGATGCCTTGCTGATTGGAGGCGCAGTTCGTAGGCCGATTCGCTTTGTCATGTACTACAAAATCTACAACCTGCCGGTGCTGAACTTTATCTTCCGCACGGCTGGGGCCATTCCTATCGCTGGGCGGCAGGAAGATATCCAGATTTATGAGAAGGCCTTCACGCGGATTGCTCAGTATCTGAAGAACGGTGAACTGGTGTGCATCTTCCCGGAAGGCAAATTGACCGCTGATGGCGAGATGAATGAGTTCAGGGGCGGGCTGACGCGGATTCTAGAGGAGACGCCGGTACCAGTGATTCCGCTGGCGTTGCAGGGGTTGTGGGGGAGCTTCTTCAGTCGCGATCCGAACAAGGGGTTTTTTCACCGGTTGTGCTCGCGAAAGCGGTAGAGGCCTAAGCGCTGACCTTAAGCCCAATCAACCCGGTGATGATCAACGCCACACTCGCCAGCCGAATCAACGCCATCGATTCGCCAAACAAAATGATCCCGGCAATCACCGTGCCCACGGCACCGACCCCAGTCCAGATCGCATACGCCGTGCCCAGCGGCAATTCCTTCATCGCAAGGCCGAGCAGGCCAAGGCTGATGGCCATGGCCGCAACGGTCAGTGCAGTAGGGAGTGGACGGCTGAAGCCATCGGTGTATTTCAGGCCAACGGCCCAGCCGACTTCGAACAGGCCGGCGAAAAACAGAATGATCCAGGACATGAGAGACCTCCATCGATTGACGGGGTCGTCCCCAGATTAATGACTCGATCGAGCCGCGAGGTCGTCCTCGCGTTGCGCGATAGTTTGACCAGCATTAACCCGGGGATCAAGTTTCAGCTCAGTCGGCAGCCTGTTGCGCCAGCGCCTCGCGATCTTCCTTTTCGCTCATGCGGCGGAAGTAGGTCGACAGCAGCGCACCGGAAATATTGTGCCAGACACTGAACAACGCGCTCGGCACTGCCGCCAGTGGCGAGAAGTGCGCACTGGCCAACGCAGCGCCCAATCCCGAGTTCTGCATGCCGACTTCCAGCGCCAGCGATTTGCGCTGAGCCAACGGCAGCTTGAACAGGCGGCCGGTGAAGTAACCCAGCAGATAACCGAAGCTGTTGTGCAGCATCACCACGGCCATGATCAGCAGACCGGATTCGGCAATTTTTGCCTGGCTGGCGGCGACCACGGCAGTGACGATAATCACGATGCTGACCACCGACACCAGTGGCAACACATCCACCGCATGACGAACCCGGTCACCGAGCACGCGCTGGGCAACCACGCCGAGGATGATCGGCAACAGCACCACTTGCAGGATCGACCAGAACAGCTCCATGAACGACACTGGTAACCACGCCGACGCCAGCAGCCAGATCAGCGCCGGGGTCAGCAGCGGAGCGAGGAGGGTGGTAACGGCGGCGATGGCTACCGACAACGCCAGATCACCGCGGGCCAGCCAGGTCATCACGTTGGACGAGGTGCCGCTCGGGCAGCAGCCGACCAGAATCACGCCGACGGCGATTTCCGGCGGCAGCTGAAACACCTGGCAAAGCAACCACGCCACGCCGGGCATGATCACGAAGTGTGCAACCACGCCCAGCGCCACGCGCCACGGGTGGCGGGCAACGGCAGCGAAGTCGTCGAGTTTGAGGGTCAGGCCCATGCCGAACATCACCAGCCCGAGCAACGGCACGATCGCGCTTTTCAGGCCGAGGAACCATGCCGGTTGCAGGAACGCGATGACCGCGAAAATCAGAACCCAGTAAGCGAAGGTATTGCCGACAAAGCGGCTGAGTGCAGCCAGTGCGCGCATGGCTTGTTCCTTATTATGTGAAAGCGTTAGGAGGCTAAGCATACTTCGCCAGCAAAAAGATCGCAGCCTCCGGCAGCTCCTACAGAAAAACACGTCCCCTGTAGGAGCTGCCGAAGGCTGCGATCTTTTAAATGTTCACACAAAAAACGGATCAGATCCCCTGCGGAGTCTCTTCACCACCCAGCGCTTCAACCAGCGCCGGCAGGAAGTCGCCGAAGGTCAGCATCATCAGGGTGAAGCTGGCGTCCAGTTGACCCAATGCCTCATCGCCACCGTCCTGTTCCGCCTGATCCTGCAACAGGTCTTCGAACTTCAGACGTTTAACAGTCATCTTGTCGTCAAGCATGAACGACAACTTGTCCTGCCACGCCAGCGACAGCTGCGTGACGACTTTGCCGGTGCTCAGGTGCAGCTGGATTTCTTCGCTCGTCAGGTCCTGACGCTTGCAACGAACGATGCCGCCGTCTTCGTGGGTGTCGCGCAGTTCGCACTCGTCCAGCACATAGAAGTCGTCGGCAGCTTTCTGCGTGGTGACCCATTCGGTCATGGTCGCGGTTGGCGACATTTTCACGGTCAGCGGACGGACGGGCAGGGTGCCGATCACTTCACGCAGGGTCGACAGCAAGTCTTCAGCGCGTTTCGGGCTGGCCGAGTTGACCAGGATCAGACCCTGTTTCGGCGCAATGGCGGCGAAGGTCGACGAGCGACGGATAAAGGCGCGCGGCAGGAAGGCCTGGATGATTTCATCCTTGATCTGATCGCGTTCCTTCTTATAGACCTTGCGCATCTGCTCGGCTTCGATCTCTTCGACCTTTTCCTTTACCGCGTCGCGCACGACGCTGCCCGGCAGAATGCGTTCTTCTTTACGCGCGGAAATCAGCAGGAAGTCACCGCTGACGTGTACCAATGGAGCATCTTCGCCTTTGCCGAACGGCGCGACGAAACCGTAGGTGGTCAACTCCTGGCTTGCACATGGACGCGCCAGTTTGGTGGCCAGTGCAGTTTCCAGCGCCTCGGCATCGACAGGCAGGTCTTGGGTCAGGCGATAGATAAGCAGGTTCTTGAACCACATGGGGTGAGTCTCTCCTTTATACAAAGGGGGGCATTATTGTCCTCGCCGTCTCATAGGCCAACCCTTCTGTAAGCCTTTGGAAGGCCTGAGAAAATTATTTAAAAAAGTGCTTGCCAGAGGTTGGGTCGCTCCGTAGAATGCGCGCCACACCGAAGCGAAGGGTGATTAGCTCAGCTGGGAGAGCGTCTGCCTTACAAGCAGAATGTCGGCGGTTCGATCCCGTCATCACCCACCATTCGTTTCAAGTGTTTAGCGCAGCGGTAGTTCAGTCGGTTAGAATACCGGCCTGTCACGCCGGGGGTCGCGGGTTCGAGTCCCGTCCGCTGCGCCATATTCGGTAACCTGGACCACTGAACGCCAGGTCACCACGGAAGAACCCGCCCAAGCGGGTTTTTTTCTGCCTCAAAGTTTGTACAGTTGTACCCGCGGGATGTGTCGTTTTACCGGTTTTCGGATTTATTTGAAAAAAACTTCAATTAAATCAACACTTTACGAAAACTTGTGGCATAATGCGTCCCGTAACGAAGCGAAGGGTGATTAGCTCAGCTGGGAGAGCGTCTGCCTTACAAGCAGAATGTCGGCGGTTCGATCCCGTCATCACCCACCATTCGTTTCAAGCGTTTCGCGCAGCGGTAGTTCAGTCGGTTAGAATACCGGCCTGTCACGCCGGGGGTCGCGGGTTCGAGTCCCGTCCGCTGCGCCATATTCGGAATCTGGAACACTGAACGCCAGAGTCCACAGAAAGCCCGCCTAGTGCGGGCTTTTTGCTGTCTGGGATTTATGAAATCTCAGATTTGATGCTGACCTGTGGCGAGGGGATTTATCCCCGTTGGCCTGCGCAGCAGGCCCAGATTTTAAAAGCGGGGCCGCTTCGCAGCCCAACGGGGATAAATCCCCTCGCCACAGGTTATGTGCATATTTTTTTAATGCGCGGCATTCCGGCTGTGGCGATAGTCGCTCACCGCTTCATACACCGCTTTACGCA
Organism: Pseudomonas sp. 18058; assembly: GCF_902706155.1. Taxonomy (NCBI): domain Bacteria; kingdom Pseudomonadati; phylum Pseudomonadota; class Gammaproteobacteria; order Pseudomonadales; family Pseudomonadaceae; genus Pseudomonas; species Pseudomonas sp. 18058. The sequence goes on along the minus strand of NZ_CACSJY010000041.1, from coordinate 35,036 downwards.
AGCGGTTGATCCCGCCAATCGGCCGATGCGCCTCGATACCAAACCACGGATTGAACGACAAGTTGTCGCACGCCAGATTCAACGTCGGCGTATCGAAGTCTTGCGGCGGCAAGGTAATCCGCGCCACCGTCTCAAACGGCGAGTCCTGCTCACGCCATTCAATGCTGGTGTCTTCGATCGGCATGTACTTGTTGGCATCCTGACGCTGAATCTGCAGGACAAAACACGCTGGCACCCGATCCGTCGATAACTGCTGACTCAAAGCACTGCGCAGAAAGTTCGGCAGATCGTGATTCTGTTGAGGCAACGCGTACGCCGGGCAACTGTCCGGATCCGGCATCACCCGAAATTTCGCATTGGCCTCACCGAATTTGTACGGCGAGACCGAAAAATAAGTCGTCTGCGTCGGGCTGTCCGGCGGTGGTGCCAGCGTAGCCAGGGCAATAAACAGATGACGGACTTGCCAGGTGCGCGGATCCCACCCCGGAAAAAACGCCATGATTTTCTTGCCGTCAGCCTGCGCCGCCACATTCTGACGGTACTCGGCGACATCGCTGACAAAGAAGTTCGCATGACTGAACATCACGAAATCCTGTTCGCCCTGCGCCGGTCGATCGCCGAGCAAGGGTTTACCCGACACATCGAACAACTTGATCGCCATACCCCGAGCATCGCGCAGGCTGTCGAATTGAGGATAAGCGTTGCCATTCGACAGACGAATGATCGCCTGCCAGGTTTTCCCCGGCTCACTGAACACGCCTTGGCGTAATGATTGCGCCAATTCCGGCAATACTTTGACTTCTGCCTTCACGCAACCATGCGCTTTGGCATGGGCGTCGCGCAGATAACGCGTGGGCTCGCGGTGTTGATCGACGATGCGCACGGCGGTCTGTATCACGTCCTGCGTCATCGCGGCTTCGCCGGGCGGAATCTGCTCCAGCGCCGACACCGGGCCGCGGTGCTGCCAGGCAAACCACGCCGTCGCGATCGCCCAGCCGAGCAAGCCAATCACCAGCAGGATTAACACGGTTTTGCCAAGCAAGCGCCCCAGCCACAACCAGATTCGTGCGAGCAACGGCAGTTCTTTCTTGAATGTCGGCATCGTCATGGCAATTGCGCCTCCAGTGGGCCGCCCAGCACTTTCAGGTATTCAAGCAAGGCCCAGCGTTCTTCAGGCTGCAACAGTCGGCCAATCACACCATTGCCACGTTCGCCGGCGCGGAATTCATGACCGCTGTTGCGGTTGCCACTGATGCGCGTATCGAACAGGAAGCCATTGGTGAACGCTTCGGTGCGATAACCCAGATGGCGAGGATCGTATTCGAAGGTGCCTTTATAGAAGGTGGTCGCGCGCTCATCTTGCGGCGAGAGCAATTGATAAACGCTTGGCACCGAGCCGTTGTGCAGGAAGGGTGGGGTCGCCCAGACGCCAGCCAATGGCCGCGCCTTGTAAGCGACGTTTTCGCGCACGCCGATCGGCAGGCCGAAACCGTCCAGTCGAGGTTTGTCTTCCGGAGTGACGTTGGCTTCGCGGTAGGCGCGGTTTTCGACGAAAGCGGTGACGTACGCCAGTCCCTTGGCGACTGAAAGCTGGCTCAGATCCAGCGGTTCGGTGGGCGTCGGGTGCAACTTGACGTCCATTTTCGCCAGCTCTTTCAAATCCCATTGCAGCGTTGTCAGGTCGAAGCGGTGGGTGGCGATGTTGGTGGCGGCGTTCGGGTCAGTACCGATCACATCGAGCGGCAGCATGTGCAAATGCTGTACCCAGCGCTCGCCTTCCTGAGAGACGCGCGGCACATGGCAGCCGGCGCAGTTTTCCGCAAACAGCGCGCGGCCCTTGGCGGCCAATGGTTTATCGACGGCGTCGAGTACGTCTTCCGGCCAGGCCGGTGGTTGCAGTTTTTGCAGAGTTTCTTCGATCGTGTGCAGATCGCGCACACGAACGCTCGAGGCGTAGCGCTCTTCGCCTTGCAGCGGTTGGCCATTGGCGTCGAAGAAATTCAGCGTGGCGCCCACGCCCAGCGCTTCGCCGATATTGCGCGCCATCGGCTGCTGTGCCGAGCCGTTCCACTGCACCCAATCGAACCTCCACATGTCCCACAACTGCGGGTAATCCACCGGCGCATTGGCCACGCGATAGTTGGCGGGGGAAATCGCATCGCCGAAGGTCGCGTTGGCGATCCGACCGAATGCATCGGCGCGGCCAGGGCCTTCTTCGGTGGGGTAGAGGCCGCGATGGGTGTCGTTCCAGGCGACTTTCAGGAACGTATCCAGCGAGGTTTTGAAGTCTTTGCGCAGTTGCTCGTGGCGCACGTCGTATTGATCGCCGAGTACGCTTCGAGCAAAGCGTTCGAATTTCCACGGGTTGTAGTAAGTCGCCGTCAGACTCGCGACCAATGCCTGTCCGAAACTGCCGCCGCGCAATGTAGGAACACTGGAAGGCAACACATGCTGCGCGGTGCCGCCGTCGATGCGCACGGCCTGGCCTTTGAAACGCAATTCTCCGGTGTGGCAAGCCGCGCAAGTTATGTCGAGATATTGCTCGGAAGTAGCGGGGTTTTGATGCCGGGCGAAACCCACGGGCAGGTTGCCGGGATTGTTCGGCGTGGCTTGCTGTTTTGGATCGACCAGAAAACCGAAGCGCGCGAGGTATTCCGCAGAGGCGAAACGCTGCTCGGAAAAGGGCAGCTCCAGCGCTTGAAACCACTCATAGCGCAGGCCTTTGACCTGTGTGCCCTGAGGCGTGAAGTAATAGGTTTGCCGCTGTTCTTCCGACCATTGATTCAGGTAATGCACCTGCTCGGCCGGGGTGTAGAACGGTAATTTCGGGTTGGCGACGTAATACAAAACCACGGCGAGGACGAGGCCGAGCAGCACGACGATCAGGGTCAAAACACGGAATAAGCGGCGCAAGTTAAACATCCTTGTCGAATTATTGCGCTGTTATGCCTGAGGCTATGAGGGTGGGCAAGTGGCCATTACGCCAACTGTTGTGAGAAGTGGCACCAATCGTTGTAGGGCGTAGATGACAGAAGCTTCATCGTGCCTTTAGCCGAATGCGTTTCAATACCTGAACTTATCGCCGCTTTACTGCTCTCATGCCGGTAGCCATTGGTCGTGGCGGCCTGATAAGCTCGCGGCTTTACTCGATTGCCCTTTCGGCGCATGAACAAGGAAATAGCATGAAACAGCATCGGTTGGCGGCGGCGGTAGCCCTGGTTAGCCTGGTACTTGCGGGTTGTGATTCGCAAACCAGCGTAGAGCTGAAAACCCCGGCGCAAAAAGCTTCCTACGGTATCGGCCTGAACATGGGCAAGAGCCTGGCTCAGGAAGGCATGGATGATCTGGACTCCAAAGCAGTAGCCCAGGGCATCGAAGATGCCGTCGGCAAGAAAGAACAGAAGCTGAAAGACGAAGAACTGGTTGAAGCTTTCGCCGCGCTGCAAAAGCGTGCCGAAGAGCGTATGGCCAAGATGAGCGAAGAGTCGGCAACCGCTGGCAAGAAATTCCTCGAAGAAAACGGCAAGAAAGCAGGCGTGACAACAACTGCTTCGGGTCTGCAATACGAAGTCATCAAAAAGGCCGACGGCCCACAGCCTAAGCCGACCGACGTAGTGACCGTTCACTACACCGGCAAGCTGACCAACGGCACCGTATTCGACAGCTCCGTCGAGCGCGGCAGCCCGATCGATCTGCCAGTAAGCGGCGTGATCCCGGGTTGGGTTGAAGGTCTGCAACTGATGCACGTTGGCGAGAAGTACAAACTGTACATCCCTAGCGATCTGGCTTACGGCGCGCAATCGCCAAGCCCGGCAATCCCGGCCAACTCGGTTCTGGTTTTCGACCTGGAACTGCTGGCCATCAAGGATCCAGCCAAAGAAGACGCTGCTGCTGCCAAGTAAGCAGCTTCGGCTTCAACAACAACGCCTCGCTTAAGCGGGGCGTTGTTGCATCTGCAGGTTGGCGGGCGTAAACAGAGCGAACCGATGCCGGTCAGGGGAGTCATAGCTTTAAGGCTGCCCGCGCTAGACGCCCTGAGCCGCCAAGTCAATGAAATATTGGGGTTTTTTATGTGAGTAAAAAACGCCCGATCTGAGCGCGGCGCTTATAAACCGGGGCTCTCAGCGCCGAAATGCAGCTCTGTTCACAAGGTTATCCACAATTTGTGTGGATAACATTTCAATGGGAGGAATAGATGAAAGCTCCGTGGAATTTCGCTCGATTCCTGCCCCTGGCTGGCCGTTTGCTGGCCCGTGGTCGTCTGCCGACATTGTTGTTTGCCGTGGCCAGCAAAGGTGCCGCGCAAGGCAATCGCCTCGGCAAGCTCAAAGATGACCTGCGTTTGCTGCAGGCGCTGTGTCTGGCTTACTGGCGTGGCGAGTACCGCGCAATCAGTGGCAAGGCGTTGGTTTCGGTGGTGGCGGGGTTGATGTACTTCCTCAGCCCGGTCGATGCCATTCCGGATTTCATCCCGGTCTTCGGCATGCTCGACGACATCGCCGTGCTCGCCTGGCTGATGAAAACGCTCGACGAAGAACTCAACGCGTTCCGCCTGTGGCGCAGTCGTCAGCGTCCGGAAAAACTCGCGGTTGCCGAACGTCTGCCCGATACACCTGAACAACTGCAACTGGAAGGCCCGAAAAAGCCCTGAATAACCAAGACCTGCGATAGATAGATCGCCCCCGCGACCTTAGCCGCTGTTAGGATTACACTTCTAGGGAAAAGTGCCGACTCGCTAAGTGTTGTTGTCCTACGGGGTAGTCATGGATATTCAGATAATTGCACGCGATGGCGAACCCGAATACGCGGTTCTGCCATGGGCTCAATATCAGGCGTTACTCAAAGCAGCAGGTCTCAACGAAATACCGTCGCGTCCGGCCCCAGCGCCTGTCGCGGCCACTTCAGACCCGATTCTTCCAGGTCTGGATCAACTCCGCAGTTTGCGCGAAGGGAAGGGCATCGCCATCGAGGCGCTGGCCCGCACGGTAGGCATCAGCCCGTCTTATCTGGCCATGATCGAAAGTGGTGAGCGTGCGCCCGACGCCGCGATTCGCCGCAGCCTGGCCTGGGAATTGACGGTGCCAGGTTGGAGGGATGAATCGTGAGCGTACGCATCAGTCGACAACATTGGGACGGGTTGCTGGGGGAGCTGGATCAGGCGCGCCGACAGCGTCATCTGCTGACGTATCGCGCCTTGCTGGAGCGTCTGCAACTGCCGACACCGGCCATGCAAACCCTGACCGCTGCACTTGAACATCTCGCCGCGCTGGATGCCAAGGCCGAGCAACCGCTGCGCAGTTCACTGGTAATCAGCCAAGGCGCGAGCCGCTTACCGCGCACCGGTTTTTTTGAATGTGTTGAACGTCTGGGGCGTTTTTCCGGGCCGTCCGACGGAGTTGCCGCCGCGTCGTGGCACGCTTCCGAAGTGGTCAGAGTGTTTGAATACGAGTACCCGGAATCGGCGGAGGCCTGAGTGTTTTTACGCCTCAAGGCGCGGGCCAGTTATTGGCTGGCCCGCCGGCTGTTTCATTGGTCGTGGTGTGTGCGCCAGCCGCGCATCTGGCGCTGGATGGAAGGGCAGTTTGCGCGCATGGCCAACCTCGGCGATGTCGGCGCGCAAAGCTTTTACGGGCACATTCTGACCTTTCGCGGTGTGGGTATGGGCGCGCGTGAAGAGGGCGTGCGACTGCTGCGTCTGGCGGCACTGGCCGGTGATGGCAAAGCGGCCTATCAGGTCGGCGTGATCAGCCTCGCCGGCACGCCGAGCAAGGCGCCGGATTCAGAGGAGGCTGCGCGCTGGTGGAGCATGGCCGCCAAGGCTGGGCACCCGTTGGCCGAGCACAAACTGCAAGAATTGAGTTCGCGCGATTCCAGCCAGTAAATCTCGTCATTAATAAACAGGGCATGAGGGAAACCTCACGCCCTGTTTGCGTTTTGGCTTCTTATGTTTAGCTGTGGGTAAGCGTTTACAGATTAGTCCTACAACCATCGCCTACTTGGCCGACTTCTTTCCTGATTGATCCCCCGCACAGTTCCCGCGCCTATTTTTTTGCGCGAGGGAACGCTCATGTTCGACCCGATTAACCCGTCCAATTCGCGCTTTGACGTGCGCTGATGGACGCCATCGCTCGCATCGAGCAAGAACTCGACAGCTTTCCCGCCAGCCTCAGTCTCTACCGCGAACAGCTCAAGCACTGGGCCAGCCGTGCTGCGGACAAAGTCAGCCACGCGGCGGATCTGCCGTCGCTGATGGGCATGGAGCGGATCATCCGCTTCGGCGAAAACAGCACCGTTGTCAGCAGCACCGATAACGAGTTTTTCTCCGGCGTTGTCCAGTGCCCGAAGGACGGGCCGATGTTGATCGAGAGCAAGTTCGAGTCGGTGTACGACATCGCGCTCGGCAACATCACCGTCGATGTGATCGCCATGGACAGTGGCGAAATCACCCCTGTAACCCTTGATGCGCAAGGCAAAGGCTTGTTCAAGGGCACAGCGGGCAAGTTCTATCGGGTGCTGGTGCACAGCGAGGTCACCACGGATCAGGTTGATGACCTGTTTAAAGCCTACGACGGCCTGACCCGTGAACTCGACGGCTGGCTGCGCGGTGAGTGGCAGGGTTTTAAACCGCAGTGGTCGCAATCGGTGGCGACATCGGCAAGCAACGGCATGCTGGCCGGAAGTTGGGCGGCGATCGAGGGTGTGTGGGACAGCATCGGTTTGCTCTCGGACATTCTCAAGGATCCCGGGGCCTTTGCCGAGCGGTTGGGGTCTGGGGCCACGCAGTTAAAGGAGCTGGCGGAGACGGCTCCCGATGTCATGGAAAAGCTGCAACTGCTGATGAGCGATGAAGCGGCGCTGTGTTTGCTGCTGCGTACCGCCAGCCTTTGGCTGGAGATGCTGCCGCCCAGCGAGATCGCCGGCAAAACCGCCGAAGCCGCGTCAATGATGATCGTGCAGGTGCTGATCGATGTGCTGATCGGCGTCGTGCTGACCTTTGTCGGTGCGGGTGCCGGCATCGCTTATCTGACGCTGCGTCTGGCTGACCGCGCCGCGCAGTTGTTGTCAGCGTTGACGCGGTTGCTGAAGGCGATGTTTGCCATCGTCGAAGGCTTCATCAAGTACGTCGACAAATACAAAAAAGTCGCTGCACGCGGGATTGCCGCCGGGGTGAAAAAAGGCCGGATGCAGTTGCGTTGGGACGCCAAGCGCAACGCCTTGCTGAAGAAAGACGAGCACCACGATGACGCTCCGGATCAGGCGAAAAATCCCAACGGGGACAGCGCTGATTGTGTACCGCGTACCTGCACCAACGGTTGTCCGGTGTCGATGGTCACCGGCGAAGAACTGCTCACGCTGACTGATGGCGTGCTCGATGGTGTGTTGCCGTTTGAGTTCACTCGGTTGTATCGCACCAGTGCGGTGGAAATCGATGTCGGGCTGGGGTTTGGCTGGAGCCATTCGCTGGCGCATCGGCTGGAATTTGATGGCGACTCGGTTGTTTGGGTCGATCACGAGAATCGGCGCACGCTGTTTCCGCAGCCGAATGTTGAGCGGCCGGCGATTCACAACAGCCTGTCGCGGGCAGCAATTTTTCTCGGGGATGAGCCGGAGGAATTGATCCTCGCGCTGGCTGGGGAAGCGGCGCGGTTTTACCACTTTCGGGCCGGGCGTCTGACGTCGATCAGCGATGCCTATGGCAATCGTCTGACGGTACATCGCGATCGGTCTGACAGGGTTCAGCGACTGGATAACGGTGCAGGTCGCTCCTTATTGCTGCGTTACGACCGCGCGCAACTCATCGCGGTCGATTACCAAAGTTTGCAAAACGCTGAATGGGCGACGGAGCAAATCCTTGTTCGCTATTGCCACGACGCGCGTCAGCGCTTGTTGGCGGCGACCAATGCATTAGATGAAAGCGAGCGCTACGACTACGACGATGCGCACGTCATTCTGCAGCGACAGCTGACCGGTGGTGCGAGTTTTTTCTGGGAGTGGGAACGGGCTGGCAAGGCTGCACGTTGTGTACGGCATTGGGCGTCGTTTTCGCAGATGGACACGCGGTATGTCTGGGATGACGACGGCAGTGTGGCGGTGCATTTCGTCGATGGCACCGAAGAAGTTTACGTTCACGACGACCGTGCGCGTCTGGTGCGCAAGGTTGAGGCCGACGGTGGCGAGCAGCTCAAGGCGTACGACGATCAGGGACGGTTGGTCGCTGAACAGGATGCGCTGGGTTCTATCACCGAGTACCGCTATGACGATGTCGGACGACTGATCGCGCTGATTCCGGCAGCGGATGCGCCAACGTCCTACGAGTATCGCAATGGTTTCCTGCATCGGCGTTCGCGTGGCGATGCGGTTTGGATTTATCGGCGCAATGCCGAGGGCGACATCACCGAGGCTGTCGATCCTGACGGGCAGGTGACTCATTACTACTACAGCGTTCGCGGCCAACTGGTGTCGATCCGTTATCCGGACACCAGCCGTCATCTGCTGGCCTGGAATGATCTTGGCCAACTGGTTGAAGAAACGTTGCCTGAGGGTGGCGTACGGCGTTTTTCCTACGATGCTTCGGGACGGCGGACGACCACGGTTGATCAACATGGCGCCGTTACGCGACAGCAGTGGGACGCCGTTGGCCGACTGGTTCAGACGACTTTTCCTACGGGCGCCACGCGTGCTTATAGCTACGGCGCTTACGGGCAAGTCACCGCCGAGCGTGATGAGCTGGGGCATGTCACCCGGTATGAATACGACGATGACCTGCATCTGGTCTCCCGCCGCATTAACCACGACGGCACGCGGGTTCAGTATCGCTACGACCATGCCCAACTGTTGCTCACGGAAATTGAGAACGAGTCCGGCGAAAAATATCGGCTGGACTACACGCCGACCGGATTAATCCGACAGGAAACCGGTTTCGATGGGCGCCGTACCGCTTACGTGTATGACCTCAACGGGCATCTGCTGGAAAAGACCGAGTTTGGCGATGACGACTCACGTTTAGTCACCGCATACGAACGCGATGGCGCCGGGCGTCTGCTGGTTAAAACCCTGCCGGACGGAGTGAAGGTCAGCTACCAGTACGACAGTCTCGGTCGCTTGATCGGTGTCGATGATGGTCAAAACCATCCGCTGGCCTTCGAATACGACCGCCAGGATCGGCTGATCACCGAGCACCAAGGCTGGGGCACTCTGCGCTATGCCTACGACGCTTGCGGCCAGCTCAAGCGCATGCGTCTGCCGGACAACAGCAAACTCGATTACCACCATGCCAAGGGCGGCGCGCTGACCGCAATCGACCTCAACGGCGCACGCCTGACCACGCATCAGTTCGAATTCGGTCGCGAGCAAACCCGTCAGCAAGGTTTGCTGCACAGCCACTATCACTACGACGAACAGGGTCGCCTTCAGGCCCACGCCGTCAATCAACAATCCAGCCCACTGTACCTGCGCCACTACAGCTACGCGGTCAACGGCAATCTGGCGAGCATCGCCGATAGCCGCCACGGTCAGCGCAGCTATTACTACGACGCCCTCGACCGACTGACCCGCGTCCGCCACTCCCGCGACGAACTCCCGGAAACCTACGCCCACGACCCGGCCGGCAACCTGCTCATGCAGGATCGCCCCGGCCCGAGCCAGATCAAAGGCAACCGCCTGTTGATGCAAGGCGACCGCCATTACGACTACGACGCCTTCGGCAACCTGATCCGCGAACGTCGCGGCACCGCGCACAAACTCGTCACCGAATACCGCTACGACTGCCAGCACCGCCTGATCGGCCTGACCCGTCCTGACGGGAAAACCGCGTCTTACCGTTACGACGCCTTCGGCAGACGCATCAGCAAAACCGTCGACGGCGCCACCATCGAATTCTTCTGGCAAGGCGACAACCTCGTCGCCGAAAGCAGCCAGAGCGAATACCGCAGCTACGTCTACGAACCCGGCACCTTCTGTCCGTTAGCACTGCTCGACGGCAAAGGCCCGAAAAAAGCCTGCCCGTTTTATTACCAGAACGACCACCTCGGCACGCCGCTGGAGCTGACCGATTACAGCGGGGAAATCGTCTGGTCGGCGCAGTACGACGCTTACGGGAAAGTCGCGGCGGTGACGTTGGCCGGTGATGAGTATCTGGATCAGCCGCTGCGGTTTCAGGGGCAGTATTTCGATGCGGAGAGTGGGCTGCATTACAACCGGCATCGGTATTACGACCCGCGGTTGGGGAGGTATCTGACGCCGGATCCGGTGAAGCTGGCGGGTGGGTTGAATCAGTACCAGTACACGCCGAATCCCACGGGGTGGGTGGATCCGTTGGGGTTGAGTTGCAACTGTCCGCCGTCAGCGCCGCGTCGTCCAATGCGGTACGAGGCTGGTCGCGTGGTCGTCGAAGAGGGGGCGCCCCCGCTGCCGAAGATGACGGCGCAGGAGCGCCGAGCGAGACTTGATGAAGTTGCTGAGGAGAATGCGAAGCGTCGGGTACATGAATACGAAGAACTTTATGATATGCATACTGTAAAAAAGCACAGTTCCGAAATTCCCGATCGAGCGCTTCAGCAGCGTGGCATTAACGGAGCAGATCCTCACACCGGAATTGTCCCAATGCGTGCCAGAGGAAATCTCAGCTCGCAGTTTCATAACTGGCGGATGCATCTGGGCGCTTTGAATAAAGCGATGACAAAGGATAAAGATGGTTTAATTATGCACACAGGGGAAGATATAAGGCGTAATCCAATAGTTAGGTTGGAGCTGCCTGGGGCGGGGCGTGGATATAAGCCGAATAGGACAGATGAGCAAAATCCAAGCCTCAATGAAGACATGAATTGGTTTGAAGTGAAGTTCGATCAGGAAAATACACAGAGGCCATTTACAGGGTTTCCTGCCGAGGGTAAGTAATGTTGAAAGATCCGTTTTTAAAAAAGCCTTTTGAGCCGGGGTTGATGTGGTTCATTGGTGTGTTCGATGTTTATGACCGAGAAGAAACTCGAGGGGTAGAGCTTGGAGCCTACAACCCCAATGAGTCTGGTGATCGAGAGGTTCTGATCAGAAAGTATTGTCTGAATCTGCCGTACCTCTCCTATAGGCATAGGCTTGTATTACTTGAGTACCTGAAAGTAAAACTAGAAGATCCAACATACGACTTTCAGCTTTTGTTCGAGATCGACCCGTGCGAAGCCGCAAGTTGGCCTCGTGGAGAGTGGGACTCGCTAGATGATCCACGCGGTTTTTTCTTGGATATCTATAAATTGGCGATAGAGGTTTGGAAGCTGGATCTTGCAAAAGCCGCTAGTGAAGATCGTTCTGCATGGTAGTTTCGGATTTATTCGAAAATTTAACGATGGCCCGAAACGAGTGCTTCGGTAAAAGGTAGAGCATTCATACTGTCGATGAGATGCACGCTATACCCCGGAACATTCTTCGCATGATGCTTCGCCTGCGATGCCATTTCCGCAAGCTGACTGGCATCAAGCTGTGCGCAGGCCTCGGGGTGTAGATGCACGACGCCAATGGATAGCGACAACAACGGAAACTCCTGCCGCACCCCTTGACGATTCGGTGCGATGAAGCAACCCGCTTCAAGGTGTTCGGGGCGATAGAAGCGGCGGCATTGGCTTTGGAAATCGTCGAGCAGTTGATTGAGTCGCTTGCGCCAGTCTTCAGGGCCGAGGACTAAGAGGAAATCGTCGCCACCAATGTGGCCAACGAAATCTCGGGTGGGGTCGACGCGTTCATTCAGGCATTGAGCCAAACACAGCAACACTTCGTCCCCGCGTCCGTACCCGTAGATATCGTTGAAGGGTTTGAAGCTGTCGATGTCGACGTAGCAGATGACTGATTCTCGACCCTGTTGCAGCAGGCGAGTGAGGCACTGCTGAATTGGCACATTGCCAGGCAGTAAGGTCAGCGGGTTGGCGTAGCGTGCCTGTTGGATTTTCAGTTCGGTGATGAGTTTGAGCACGTCGATCACCCGGCCGAGACCGAGGTAGCTGCCGTTGAGGGTGATGATGAAATCTTCTTCGATCCGCTGACGGGCGCGGCTGGTGATGAGGCGGCTCACTTGCTGCAACGACTGACTCATTTCCACCGCGAGAAAGTCGTCATTCATCAATCGGCTAATCGGTTTACGCGCAAACAAGTCAGTGGCAAACGGTTTGAGCAGCGCATCCGACAAGGAATGGCGATGGACGATGCCACACGGCTGACCTTGTTCGTCGAGCACGGCCAGTGAGTTGAGGTTGGCCTGGCGGCGGAAGGCTTCCAGCACGGTGGCGGTCGGTGTGTCACGCGCTACGGCGGGTTGGTCGTTGAGCAGGGCGCTGAGGTCGCTGCCTTCGTCATTCAGCGCAACGCTGCTGCTGTCGTGTTTGGGCATCAACGTGCGGGCGTCGCGCGGTGGGTGTTCTTGTGGGCGGCCGAGCAAATAGCCTTGCACCAGGTCGACGCCCATTTCGGTGAGCACCGCGAGTTCTTCCGGCAGTTCGATGCCTTCGGCGATGACTTGCGCGCGGGAGGCTTTGGCGATTTGCAGGATCGAGCCGACGAATTCGCGTTTCAGCGCATCCTGATGAATGCCGTCGATGAAGTGCCGATCGATCTTTACGTAATCCGGGCGCAGCTCCGACCACAGGCGCAGGCTCGAATAACCGGCGCCAAGATCATCCAGCGCGATGGAGAAGCCCATCGCGCGGTAGTGATGCAGTGCGGTTTGCAGCAGCTGGAAGTCGTCGATGGGTGTTTGTTCGGTCAGTTCAATGACGACCTGGCTGGGTGGAATGCCGAAGTCCTGCAGTAGTTGCAGCGTGCGTCCCGGTTGATGCGCGGCTTCGAGTAATGACTCGGGCGAGACGTTCAGAAACAGTTTGCCCGGCAGTTGCTGTTCATTGAAACGACGGCAGGCGCTTTGGCGGCAGGCGATTTCCAGCTCACTCAAACGCCCCGCCTGTCGCGCCACCGCGAATAAGGCAATCGGCGAGTGAAGAGGGCTGTTGGACGGGCCGCGTGTCAGGGCTTCGTAGCCGAGAATGCGGCGTTCAGAGAGGCAGATGATCGGCTGGAACAGGCTGTGCAATCCGCTTTGAGTCAGGATCGAGCTCAAGGCACTCAGCTGTTCGGTCGTGGTCATGGCAATCTCTGGCGATAAAAAAAGGACTGGGAGCGCTCTCGTTGGAGAGTGGCTCCCAGTCCTTTATTGCACGACAGAATGATGACTGTTTGATGACGATCCGAGGATCGTCAGCATTAAATTGCCATCACTTACTTCTTCGCCACCTGATTGCTCAGCTTCAGGTAATCCAGCAGCACGCGCCCGGTTTCGCTCAGGTAGGCATCGTCTTCTGGTTTGACCTTGTCCGGCTCGGCGGCCGTGAGGGCGTCGTCGTCTTCTTTCTTCAGCTCTTTGAGCGGCTCTTCGCCTTTGGCTTTGCGACGGATGTTTTCCATCGCCAGTTGCTTGGCGTCGATGTCGGTGTGTTGCGCGCGACGCTCGGCTTCATTGAGGCTGACGGTTTTTTCTTCCATCAGTTTCTGCGCGAGTGCCAGCTTGTCACGGATGAACACGAACTCCGCGTCTTTTGCCGTGCGGGCGTCATGCTCGGATTTGAGCTGAGCCAGATACGGTTTGAACGGATCGGCCGCCGGTTTGATGGCCGCGCGGATGGTGTCCCACGGCATGGCTTCCGGCAGAGCGCTTTCGCCAATTTCCTTGGTGTCGATCAGCGACGGGTAGTCGATGTCCGGCAGGACGCCCTGATGCTGGGTGCTCTGACCGGAGACCCGGTAGAACTTGGCCAGGGTCAGTTTCAGCTCGCCATGGTTCAGCGGCTGAATGGTCTGCACGGTGCCTTTACCGAAGGTCTGGCCACCGATGATCAGCGCGCGGTGATAGTCCTGCATGGCGCCGGCGAAAATCTCCGAAGCCGAGGCGGACAAGCGGTTGACCAGCAGCGCCATCGGGCCTTTGTAGAACGCGCCCGGGTTTTCATCTTCGAGCACGTCGACACGGCCATCGGCATTACGCACCAATACGGTCGGGCCTTTGTCGATGAACAGACTGGTCAGCTCGGTGGCTTCCTGCAGGGAGCCGCCGCCGTTGTTGCGCAGGTCGATAACCACACCGTCGACTTTTTCTTTCTGCAGTTCAGTCAGCAGTTTTTTAACGTCGCGGGTGGTGCTCTTGTAGTCCGGATCACCGGCACGGAACGCTTTGAAGTCGAGGTAGAAGGCCGGAATCTCGATGACGCCGAGCTTGTAGTCCTTACCGTCCTGTTTCAGGTTGAGGATGGACTTCTTCACCGCCTGGTCTTCGAGCTTCACCGCTTCACGGGTGATCGGCACGATCTTGGTGGTCTGGTCGTTCGGCGCATTGCTCGCCGGAATCACTTCCAGACGCACCACGGTGCCTTTCGGGCCACGAATCAGTTTGACCACTTCGTCGAGACGCCAGCCGACCACGTCGACCATCTCTTTGTTGCCTTGGGCAACGCCGATGATCTTGTCCGCCGGGGCAACCTGTTTGGTCTTGTCGGCCGGGCCTGCCGGCACCAGACGCACGACTTTCACCTGGTCGTTGTCGCTCTGCAACACAGCGCCGATGCCCTCGAGGGACAGGCTCATGTTGATGTCGAAGTTTTCCGCGTTATCCGGCGACAGATAGTTGGTGTGCGGGTCGTACGACATGGCGAAGGTGTTGATGTACGCCTGGAAGATGTCTTCCGGACGGGTCTGATCCAAGCGCGCCAACTGGTTCTTGTAGCGCTTGGTCAGGGTTTCCTGAATCTGCTTCGGATCTTTGCCGGCGATCTTCTGGCGCAGGACTTCGTCCTTGACGCGTTTGCGCCACAGGTCATCAAGTTCTGCAGTGGATTTCAGCCAAGGAGCGTCCTTGCGATCGATCAGCAAGGTTTCCTTGGTGTTGAAGTCCATCTTGTCGACGCCTTTGTTGAGCTCGGCGATGGCGAAGTCCAGACGCGATTTGACGCCATCCAGATAGCGCTTGTAGATGGTGAAGCCGGCGTTGAGGTCGCCGCTTTTGAGGAAGTCGTCGAACTGCGTCTTCCACTTGTCGAATTCGGCAATGTCGCTGGCCATGAAATAGCTGCGCGACGGATCCAGCAGCTTGATGTAGCTGTCGTAGATGATCACCGAGCGCGCATCGTCGAGCGGCGGCTTGCTGTAGTGGTGACGCTTGAGCAACTCGACGACGTTCAGACTGGCGATGACTTCATCGCGATCAGGCTGCAATTTGTCCCAGCTGTTGGCAGCGAAGGTATTGCCCGACATCGGCAAAATACCGATACCGATGAATAGAGCGAGGGCGGTGCTTGGGAGCAGATGCTTCATGCTGATTCGACGCGGGGACAATTGATAACGCATATTAGGCCGTCTTTGAAGTCGCCGGTTCTACGAGAGCCGGTCGCATAATGCAAAAAGCCCGGCGCTACAGCTTCGGGCTCAGTCCAGACTCACTATGGAGGCACTGTGAAGGCATTGCAAGGCGTGGAAGGTCAAGTGGCGTGGGTTGAGACCCCGAGTCCTACATGTGATGTAGGACAAGTTCGCATTCGAGTGGCGGCAGCCGGCCTCAATCGCGCCGATTTATTACAGAAAGCCGGTCTCTATCCGCCACCGCCGGGCGCAAGCGACGTGCTCGGTCTGGAGTGTTCCGGGGTCATCAGCGAGGTCGGCGCGGGCAGTCCGTGGCAGGTCGGTGATCGGGTCTGCGCCTTGCTGGCCGGGGGCGGCATGGCCGAAGAGGTGGTGGTTGACGGGCGGCACGTGCTGCCAGTTCCCGAAGGCGTTTCGTTGGTTGAAGCGGCTGCATTGCCCGAGGTTTACGCAACAGTCTGGCTGAATGTGTTTCAACTTGCGGCGCTCAAACCGGGTGAGAAAGTTCTCTTGCACGCCGGGGCAAGTGGAATCGGTTCAGCCGCCATTCAGCTGTGCAAGGCGTTTGGCAATCCGTGCTGGGTCAGCGTCGGTTCAGCCGAGCGTTTGGCTTATTGCGAGGCGCTGGGGGCTCAGGGCGGGGTGCTGCGCACTGACGATCTGGAGAGCCTGCGCGACTTCGGGCCGTTTGATGTGATTCTCGATCCGGTGGGCGGTAATTATTCGGCGCTGAATCTGAAGCTGATGGCGCTGGACGGTCGTTGGGTGCTGATCGGTTTGATGGGTGGCCGCGAGGCGAAACTGGATCTGGCGCAGGTGTTGGGTAAGCGCGTGCAGTTGCTGGGCTCGACGTTGCGCAGTCGTGATGATCAGTTCAAGGCGGATCTGTTGAGTGATCTGGGCCAACAGGTGTGGCCATTGTTTGCGGAAGGGCGGTTGAGTCCGCAGTTGGCCAAGGCGTTTGCGGTGAAGGATGCCGAGGCGGCGTTTGCCGAGCTGGCGAGTAATACGGTGGCGGGGAAACTGGTGTTGGTGATTGACGAAAGCCTCACCTGACACCACAACACCCCCTGTGGGAGCGGGCTTGCTCGCGAATGCGGTGATTCATTCAACAATGATGTCGGCTGACACGACGCTTTCGCGAGCAAGCCCGCTCCCACACTGGGTCGTTGTTTATTTCCAGAGATGGATGGGCCATCCGGCTTTTTCGGCGTGCTCGAGCAGCACCGGATCCGGGTTGACCACGTGCGGGAAATCCACTTTCAGCAGCAATGGCAGGTCATTGCGTGAGTCGGAATAAAAACTCGCGCCTTCGAGGTTCTCTTCTTCAGCGTCCAGCCACTCCAGCAAGCGAGTGATCTTGCCTTCACGGTAGGTCAACGTGCCCACGGTCTGGCCGCTGTAAACGCCGTGCGCGACTTCCAGTTCAATCCCCAGAATCTCGTCGATGCCGAGTCGATCGGCAATCGGTCTGACCAGGTGCGTGCCCGACGCCGAGATCACCAGAATCCGGTCGCCGGCCTTGCGGTGCGCGGCGATGGTTTTGGTCGCGTCGCTGAAGATGATCGGTTCGATAAAGTCTTCAACCCACGGCCCGACCAGGTGCTCGACTTCTTCTGGCGTACGGCCGATCAGCGGTTCGAGGCTGAACGCCATGTACTCTTCCATGCGTAATTTGCCATGGCTGTAGGCGTCCATCAGTTCGTTGTTCTTGCGCATGAACGACTCGGGATCGACCCAGCCCAGGCGCCCCATCTGCTCGCTCCAGAGGGTGGCGCAGTCGCCGTGGATCAACGTTTCGTCCAGATCAAAAATTGCCAGGGCCATCAGTTCTCTCCGAGAACAGCTGCGAGCTACAAGCGTCGAGCTGCAAGAATTGGAATCAGCTGCGCCGCAGTCTACAACTTGAAGCTTGTAGCTCGAAGCGCGCAGCTGCTTTTAAGCTACCTCACACAGGGCCGTCGGATCGATGGAAAGCGCCAGACGCTGACCGTCGGGATGCAGATCAGCCGCCGAGCGATTGAGCACATCCACCACCAATTCCACGCCGCGCGCTTCGATGCGATAGCGAATGACATTGCCTAGCAGGCTATGGCTGCGGATCTGCGCGTCGAGTTCGCCGTTGAGGCTCAGTTCGATGGCTTCCGGGCGAATGGCGATGCGATGGTTGATCGGGCGCTGCAACAGTTTCGACGCGGCTTCGGCGTCGAGCAGGTTGTAGTTGCCGATAAAGCCTGCGGCAAACACGTCGACTGGTGCGGTGTACAGGGTCTCGGCGTCGCCGCTCTGTACGATTTTTCCCTGATTCATCAGGAAAATGCGATCAGACATGGTCAGCGCTTCTTCCTGATCGTGTGTGACGAAGATCGTGGTCAGGCCGAGTTCGCGCTGGATCTGACGGATCTGTTCGCGCAGGTGTTTGCGAATCCGTGCATCGAGGGCCGACAGCGGTTCATCCAATAGCAACAAACGTGGGCGCGTGACCAGCGAACGGGCAAGGGCGACACGCTGACATTGGCCACCGGAGAGTTGATGCGGATAGCGGCTGGCGAAGTCGTTGAGTTCAACCAGTTTCAACACTTCCGACACGCGTTTATGGCTGTCGTCGGCGTTGACCTTTTGCATGCGCAAACCGAATGCGACGTTCTGCTCGACGGTCATGTTGGGAAACAACGCGTAGCTCTGGAAGACCATGCCGATCCCGCGTTTTTGCGGTGTCAGCGGCACGATGTCGACGCCATCCAGCAGGATCTGACCGCCATCCACCGGCGTCAGGCCGGCGATGCAGCGCAGCAGCGTAGATTTGCCGCAACCGGACGGGCCGAGCAGGGTGACGAATTCGCCTTTGTTGATCTCGCAGTTGATGTCGCTGAACACCGGGGTGCCCGCGTAATTCTTCTGCAGGTGTTGGACGCTGACATAGCTCATTCGCTTTTGTCCTTGTTCAAGATGTTGGCGATCCAGGTCAGGACCAGCACGAAAAAGAAATACGAGATGACCAGCGCACTGGTGAAGTGGCCGCTGCTGTTGCGCATGTTGTTCAGATAAACCTGCAGGGTTTCGTAACGCGTGCCGACGAGGATGTTGGCGAAAACGAACTCACCGAACAGGAACGAGAACGACAGCAGCAACGCGACCATCAGGCCTTTGCGCAGGTTGGGCAGCACCACCAGAATGGCTGCCTGAAAGGTGCTGGCGCCGAGCAGTTGCGCGGCGTCCATCAGGTCGCGCAGGTTGATCGCTTGCAGGTTGTTGGTGATCGCCCGGTACATGAACGGCAGGGCCACGGTGAAGTAGCAGCCGATCAGAATCCATGGCGTGCCGACCATCGCCATCGGCCCGGAACCGTAGAGTTGCAACAGACCCACCGACGACACCACCGGCGGCACCGCGAAGGGCAGCAGGATCAGGATGTTCATCAGCGCATCGAGTTTCGGGAAGTGGTAATGCACGACGAACAGCAGCGGCAGAATCAATACCACCGACAGCACCAGCGCGCCGACGCAGACCAGCAATGACTGGCCGAACGCGTGAAGGAAGCGCGGGTCGCTCCACAACTGGATGTACCACTTGAAGGTGAAACCGCTGGGCAAAATGGTCGCCGACCAACTGCTGGCGATCGAGTAGACCAGCGTGCCTGCCAGCGGCAGCAAGAGGATCGCGAACAGCAGATAAACCACGACGCGGTGGTAGAGGCCGGCCGGGCCGGATTCAGCGCGAGACATGGTAGCTCCTCTTCAACAGCAGTTGATGCACGACAGTGACGATGGTCATCAGCGCCACCAGCACCACGGCCAAGGCACTGGCCAGATTCGGGTCGAGGGAAATATCACCGGAAACCATCGCCGCAATCCGGATCGGCAGGACGTTGAAGTTGCCCGTCGTCAGTGCATACACCGTGGCGTAGGCGCCGAGGGCGTTGGCCAGCAGGATCACAAACGTACCGAGCAACGCTGGCGTCAGCACTGGCAAACCGATGTGCCGCCAGAACTGCCAGCCATTGGCCCCGAGCAATGCTGCGGATTCGCGCCAGTCTTCACGCAAGGCGTCGAAGGCCGGGTAGAGCAGCAGCACGCCGAGGGGAATCTGGAAGTAGGTGTAGAGGATGATCAAGCCGGTTTTCGAGTACAGGTTGAAGTCCTGAATGATCCCGGCCTGCTTGAGCATGATGGTGATGCTGCCGTTGAACCCGAGCAGGATGATGAAGGCGAACGCCAACGGCACGCCGGCGAAGTTGCTGGTCATGTTGGCGAAGGCATTCACGAAGTTGCGCAGTTTCGAGTCAACGCGGCGCAGGGAATACGCACCGAGCACGGCAATGATGATGCCGAACACACTCGACCAGAAACTGATTTCCAGGCTGTACTGGATCGCCTGCAAGTAGAACTTCGAACTGAAGATCTTGGTGAAGTTTTCGATGCCCCAACCGAACTCTTCCGATTGCAGGCTGTTGATCATCACCCAGACCAGCGGGGCGATTTCGAAGACGATAAAGAACAGCGCGAAGGGCACCAGGCACAACGCCGCCAGCCATTTGCCGCGAGTCATGGCATTCACTTGAGCAGCTCCCGGCACACAGGTTTGTCGTGGGGCACGCCGAGCAGTTCGCAGACGGTGCCGCAGATTTCCGTCTGCTTCGGCGCGGCGTCAGCGTTGAGGCTGAACGCATCGCCGAGGACGAACAGCGGCACCTGGCGTTCTTCCGGCAGCAGGCCGTTGTGCGAGCGGTCGTTGTTCATGCCGTGGTCGGCGGTCACCAGCACTTGATAACCAGCGTCGAGCCAGCTCTGCAAATAGTCGGCGAGGATGATGTCGGCCGAGCGCGCACTGTTGCGGTATTGCGAACTGTCGAGGCCGTGTTTGTGCCCGGCGTCGTCGATGTTCATCGGGTGGATCAGCAGGAAGTTCGGATCGTGGCGCAGGCGCAGGTTTTCCGCGTCGGCGAACAGGTGCGAATCCGGATAGTGATCGTTCCAGTAGAAATGCCCGTGCTGGATCGGCAGCGACAGATTGTCGGTGTGCCGGTCGCGGGCAGCCACGAACGGTGAGCGGTTGTACAACTCGCTGACCCAGTGATACGCCGCGGCAGCGGTTTTCAGACCGGCGTCGCGGGCGTAGTGATAAATGCTGCGCTGATTGGACAGGCGCGAGACGTTGTTGTGGACGATGCCGCTGTCGATCGGCGGCACGCCGGTGAGGATGCATTCATAAAGCGGTCGGGACAGGGCCGGCAGCTCGCACTCCAACTGGTAGAGCGCGGCGCGTCCTGCGCCAACATAAGCCTGCAGATGCCCCATGGCGTGGCGCGCGACCTCGTAGTTGAGACCGTCGAGCACGACAAGGATGACGTTGTGCTTCATAGGGGCAAAAACTCCGAAAACAAAACTGGAACCAACCCCTGTAGGAGCTGCCGCAGGCTGCGATCTTTTGATGTTGCTTTTAAAGGGCAAGATCAAAAGATCGCAGCCTGCGGCAGCTCCTACAGATGAAGGATTACTTCATCTCTACGATGACTTCTTCGTTCCACTGCTGTGGCAGGGCTTTGGAGGTTTTTTCCCAGGCGTCGGCGTCTTTGATCGGGGTGACCTTTTTGTACTGCTCGTTCGGCAGCAGTTTGGCCTTCACGTCTTCTGGCAGTTGCAGGTGCTCGGCGCGGATCGGACGCGCGTTGCCGCGAGCGAGGTTGGTCTGGCCGGCGTCGCTGAAGATGTATTCGCGGGTCAGCTTGGCGGCGTTAGGGTTTTTCGCGTACTTGTTGATGATCGTGGTGTAGCCGGAAATCACCGAACCGTCGGACGGGATCAGCACGACGTAGTCATCCGGGTTGGCCATCTTGGCTTTGTAGCTGAGGCCGTTGAAGTCCCAGACCACACCGACTTCGATCTCGCCTTTTTCCATGGTGGCGATGGTCGGGTTAGCCATCGACAGGCGACCTTGCTTGGCAATGTCGGCAAACAACAGCAGGGCAGGTTTGATGTTTTTCTCGTCGCCACCGTTGGCCAGTGCCGCAGCGAGAACGCCGTTGGCAGCCTGGGCGGCGGTGCTTACGTCACCGATGGAGACCTTGTATTTGCCGCCCTTGAGGTCAGCCCATTTGGTCGGTACTTCGGAACCGTGCAGCAGCTTTTTGTTGACGATAAAGGCAATGGTGCCGGTGTAGGCCAGCGCCCAGTTGCCGTCCTTGTCCTTGGCCCAGTCCGGGACTTGATCCCAGGTGCTTGGCTTGTACGGTTGCACCACGCCTTGCTTGACCGCGATCGGGCCGAACGCGGCGCCGACGTCGCCGATGTCAGCGGTGGCGTTGTCTTTTTCCGCCGCGAACTTGGCAATTTCCTGAGCCGAGCTCATGTCGGTGTCGATGTGTTTCAGGCCGTAGGTTTTGGCCAGGTCTTCCCAGGTGCCTTTCCAGTTGGCCCAGTCATCGGGCATGCCGACGCTGTTGACGGCGCCTTCCGCTTTCGCAGCGGCTTCGAGGGTTTTCAGATCGGTGCCGGCCGCCATGGCGGAGGTGCACAGTGCAATGGTCGAGCCTAACAGTGTTGCCAGGAAAAGCTGTTTCATTCCGAAGCTCCTTGGTCGTGTTCAACGCTGCGATTGCGGTGGTTGTTGGTCTAGGTCAGCAATACCTGAGCCAATTTAAGGGGGCTGGATGACACTTTGATGTCGGTGGCCTCGCGCCAGGCCTTTTATCTGGCCGATATCGGCAGGTGCCCGATAAGCGTAGACCATGCGCAAAGGCCCGGTGAGCAAGGGACTTGGCCGATGTATTGCAAGTCGTGAGGATGACCGTTCGGTAGTTTTGTCATCTCTCGGTCATGTGTACTGCCTAGGCTTGCATCACTACAAAACGGTTTGATCGCCGTGCGGTTTTGCCCCGAAACAGTGCTGGTCTAGTCCAGATAGGTAACGTTGATGCGTGATGAGGCAACAAAAGCGGTGACAGCCATTGGCCAGGTGTTGCAGGAGCAGCTCGACCACGGTTTGTTGGCGGCGGGCAGTAAGTTGCCGGCCGAACGCAAGCTCAGTGAGCTGTTTGGCACCACGCGGATTACTGTGCGTGAGGCGTTGTTGCAATTGGAGGCACAGGGGCAGATTTATCGCGAAGAGCGACGCGGCTGGTTCGTGTCGCCGCCGCGTCTGGCTTATAACTTGATGCAGCGCAGTCACTTTCACGCGATGGTCAGTGCGCAGGGGCGGGTGCCGTCGACCGAGGTGATTTCGGCGCGGCTGCAACCGGCGTCAGCGGCGGTGTGTGCGTGGTTGCAGTTGCCGGCGCTGTCCAGCGTGATTCAGATTTGCCGGTCGCGGCGGATTGACGGGCGGTTGGTGTTGTATGTGGAGCACTATTTGAATCCGCAGTTTTTTCCGGGGATTCTTGAGTTTGATTTGAATCAGTCGATTACTGAGTTGTATGCGCGGCATTACGATTTGCACTATGGGCGGGTGCGCTTTGAGATTGTGCCGACGTCTTTGTCGGTGGATGCGGCGGCGGCTTTGCGGGTGTCGGTGGGGAGTCCGGGGTTACGGATTGCTCGGGTTAATTATGATCAGCATGAGCGGTTGATTGATTGTGATCTGGAGTTTTGGCGGCATGATGCGATTCATGTCGGGGTCGACGTTGTTTGATCGTTTTTTGGGGGCATATCCGTTGCT
This sequence comes from Pseudomonas sp. 18058, assembly GCF_902706155.1. Classification (NCBI taxonomy): domain Bacteria; kingdom Pseudomonadati; phylum Pseudomonadota; class Gammaproteobacteria; order Pseudomonadales; family Pseudomonadaceae; genus Pseudomonas; species Pseudomonas sp. 18058. The sequence goes on along the minus strand of NZ_CACSJY010000041.1, from coordinate 11,999 downwards.
GCGGGTGTTGCTGATTATGGTTCCGCCCTTACGGCGGGTCACTTTTGGCAAACGCCCCAAAAGTAACCAAAAGGTCTGTACCCTGACGTCCGGCCCTCGCTAAGGCTCGGGTTCCTTCGCTCCGGGTTCATCCGGGGGCATCGCCTACGGTTTGCTTCGCTGCACCTCCTCTCGATGCTTTCCCCGTATGAATCCCTCCACTCAGCCTCCCGACGGGCTCTAAGATCAAGATCAAAAGCAGGCGAGCTGACACTCGGCCTAATGGTTGGCGCGGTCAATGTGGGAGCGAGCTTGCTCGCGAAAGCGGCCTGACAGCCGACCAGTTTCTGCCCGGATGCACACGATCCAATTGTAGGAGTGAGCCTGCTCGCGATGACAGCCTGACAGCCGACCAATCTCTCCCTGATTCAACACCATCCAATTGTGGGAGCGGGCTTGCTCGCGAAGGCGGCCTGACAGCCGACCAATCTCTGCCTGATTCAACACCATCCAATTGTGGGAGCGAGCCCGCTCGCGAAAGCGCCCCCACAGTCACCGCCTCTTTACTTGTCTGTCTGCGCGTTGGCATACAAATAATCCGTCGCCAACGAGGCCAGTGTCCTCACGCCAACCACCAACGCCGACTCATCGACAAAGAACCCCGGATTATGATTCGGCGCGGCTTTGCTCATGTCTTGATCCCGCGGCGTCACCCCCAAAAACACGAACAGCCCCGGCGCTTCTTTGGCAAAGAACGAGAAGTCCTCGGCCCCGCCCACCAGCGGCCCTTGCACCACGTCATCCTTGGCCGCCCACTTCAACGTCGGCAGTATTTTTTCGGTAAGTGCCGGGTTGTTGATGGTCGGGTCGTATTTTTCGATGATGGTGACGTCCGCTTTGGCACCGCCGCTTTCGGCGATTTTTTCGACGGTCTGGCGTACGTCGGCGTGGAGTTTCTGGCGGATGCCGTAGTCGTATGAGCGGATCGTCCCGCTCATGTCGACCGATTCGGGAATGATGTTGTAGCGCGTCCCGCCGTTGATGGTGCCGATGCTCACCACCGATGGAAACGACGAGATGTCGGTGCGGCGGCTAACCACGGTTTGCAGGCCGACGATGGTTTGTGCGCCGACGGTGATCGGGTCGATGCCGTCCCAAGGGCGGCCGGCGTGGGTTTGTTTGCCGAGGATTTTGATGCGCAGGTCGTCGGAGCTGGCGAGGGTCGGGCCGGGGCGGTAGGTGATCTGGCCGGCGGGGACGCCGGCCCAGACGTGCAGGCCGAAGACGGCATCGGGTTTCGGTGATTTCATCACGCCTTCCTCGACCATCATTTTCGCGCCCCAGGTATTTTTGCCGTTGGGAATGAAGTCGCTCGGGCCTTCTTCGGCGGGTTGGAAGTAGAACACCACGGTGCCGGGCAGGGTGTCGCGCATGCCGGTCAGAATTTTCGCCGTGCTGAGCAGGATCGCGGTGTGGGCGTCGTGGCCGCAGGCGTGCATCACGTCGACTTCTTTGTCGAGGTAGGTGCCTTTAGCTTTCGAGGCGAACGGCAGGTCGGAAACTTCCTTGACCGGCAGCGCGTCCATGTCGGCGCGCAGGGCAACGGTCGGGCCGGGCAGGGCGCCTTTGAGGACGGCGACCACGCCCGTGCGCGCCACGCCGGTTTTGACTTCCAGACCCATGGCTTTGAGTTGTTTGGCGACCAGTTCCGACGTGCGCTTTTCAGTGTTGCCGAGTTCGGGGTGGGCGTGGATGTCGCGGCGGGTTTCCAGCAGTTCCGGTTCGAGTTTTTGCGCCTGCTCGGCGATCTGTGAGCGCGTGCTTTCCATGGTGGCGGCGCCGGCGTGGGTGGCGAACAGGGTGAGTAGAACGGCCTGGGCAATGCGGGTCAGCTGCATCGGGTTTCTCCTTGGTTATTGTTTTTTGGCTTCCCAGCCTGTGACTGCAACTGCGCGCCTGAGTGCTATTCCTTAGGCTCGCCACCGCCGGCAGTGATCACTTGCACGCTCATGCGTGGGGTGGCCAGATCCAGTCCGGCTTCATCCAGATGCCGCTTCAGCGACAAGTTGAACGCCCGCGACACTTCCCACTGTTTGATCGGCGCCGTCTTGAACCGTGCACGCAAAATCGCGCTGCCGGACTCAAAACTTTCGACACCCTGAATTTCCAGCGGCGACCAGATATTGCGGCGTTGCAGGGGATCGGTGCGCATCTTCTGGCCGACGTCGCGCATCAGTTTGATCGCGTCATCGATTTCCATGTTGTACGGCACCGCGATGCGGAAGATTGCGTAGCCGAACTCCCGCGAGTAGTTCTTGATGCTTTTGATTTCGCTGAACGGGATCGTGTGGACGATGCCGTCGATGTCGCGCAGGCGCACGGTGCGGATGGTCAGGCCTTCGACGGTGCCGAGGTGGCCGCCGACGTCGACGTAGTCATCGATGGCCAGCGAATCTTCGATGATGATGAACAGGCCGGTGATCAAATCCGCGACCAGCGACTGCGCACCGAAACCGATGGCCAGACCGATCACACCGGCACCGGCCAGCAGTGGCGTAACGTTCATGCCCATGTTCGCCAGCGCGACGATCAGCGCGATGATGAAAATCGCCACGAACAGCACGTTGCGGATCAGCGGCATCATCGTTTGCGCGCGGGCATTGGCCAGGCCTTTGCGCGAGCGGGTAAGGGCGTGGTGCACGGCGGTGTCGGAGAGAATCCAGATCAGCCAGGCAAACAGCAGCGTGCCAGCGAGGCTGAACAGTTTTACGCTGACGTCATGCCCGTCGCCTTCTGCGAAAGTGATCAGCGACTTGCCCCACACCCGCAGACCCAACTCGATAAACGCCAGCCACACCAGCAGATGGGCGAGGGTATAGAAGAAGTTTTTCAGTCGTTCCGAATACAGCGCATGGCGTTTGGCCCCGCGCTGCGGTTTCAGCGAGTGGCGACGCACCAGGCCGTTGATCACCATGCACAACACCAGCAACACCGTGCAGATCATTGATTGGCGTAAAGCAGTGCTGGTGTCGCCGGCGGAGAAGAACGTCGCGAACAGCGAAATCCCCACCAGCACCAGCGCCGGGACGTACCAGAAGGTACCGAGGATATCGATGGTGTCGCTGAGCGCGCGGCGGGTCAGGCGTCGCGACAGGGGCTGGTTGCGGATCAGGTGCGCAATCGGTCGGCGGAACCGCAGAATGAACAGGCCGGTTGAAATTGCAGCGAGGACGTTGGCGACGGTCGCGGCGGTGTGGGCCAGATGCACGCCGAGGCTTTCGATCAGACGCGGATCATTCAGCGCTTCACCGAACGCGGCGAAGCTGCCGATCAGCCACAACGGCCGGAACGCCTGATGACGCAGGATGTACAGCGCGCGATGGCGGTGCGGGCCATCGAGCAGGGAGAAAGCAATCACGCAGATTGCCGAGAAGCAGGTGCCAACCACCAATGCGTACGCCAACACCATCGCCAGGCTTTTACCCAACGAGGAAGGCAAGGCGTAACTCATGTAGACGGTGATGACCAAAGCGATCAGCCACGGCCCGAGTTTGCGCAGGGCGAAGCGCAGCATGTCGAGGGCTTTGGGGTGTTGCGGCAGTTCTTCGGTGAGGCCGAAACGCATGCGCACGCGGTGACTGAGCCAGATCAGCGCAGCGGCGAGCAGGCTCCAGACCATCAGAATCATGGCGAAACCGAAGATTACCGGCAGCCATTCGCTGGCCGGCATCATCAAGGCGCTGAATTCATCTTTGGCCAGGTCGAACTCGGCAGACCAGCGATTGAGCGGGCTGTCAGCGCCGGTGAATTGTTTTTCGAAATTGGCGAGGGTGCCGCCGATCAGGCCGAGCACGCCTTCTTCAGGTGTGATCTGGGCTTTTTTCGTAGCGTCGCGCAGCTTTTTCAGGTCGGTGAGCAGTTGCGCGCGTTGCTTGTCGTTTTCCAGCGACTTGATGACTTCGTCGAGGGATTGACCGAGGGGTTCCTGCGCTTCGGGCTGGGCCTTGTTGGTGTTGAGCAGGCCGGGCAGACCGACCGCCTGGGCAGGCGCCAGCGGCAGCAGCGTCATCAGGCAGACGAGGAACAGACTGGGTAAAGCAAAAAGACGAGCAAACACTAGGCGGTCAACCTCGCAATGGGCGGATCGAACGAGTGTACGAGCCCGCCTGCTGCAATGCGAGCCGGTGCGCGGTTATTCGTTGAGTTTGGCGAGGATCTTGTAAACCACGGTGGCGAGTATCAACAGCATGCCGACCCACATGGCGAAAACACCGGCGTTCTTGTCGCGGAAGTTGAAGCCGATGGCCAGCAGGAGCATTCCGCACAGGATCGGAATGAGCATGGCGTGAAACGAAGACATCGTGATCATGGAGACAGCCTTGTCGAAAGGGATGATTAAAGTCTAGGTGGCTTTTGTTTGGGAGGTGCTGATGTGTATCAGAGTTGAGCCGGTTTCTTGATGAAATTTGTGCTGGCTGAACCGGCCTCATCGCGGGCAAGACTTGCTCCTACAGAGGTGAGGCTTGTGTAGGAGCAGAGCTTGCTCGCGAAGCTTTTAAGGCTTTTAAGGCAAATCGCGGCAGGCATAAAACGCACTCAGCACTTTCACCAGATGCGCCAGATCATGGCTGCCGCACAGTTCGCGGATCGAGTGCATGGCGAAGGTCGGCAGGCCGATATCGACGGTGCGCACACCGAGGTGGCTGGCGGTGATCGGGCCGATGGTCGAGCCGCAGCCCATGTCGCTGCGCACCACGAAGCTTTGCACCGGCACTTCCTCAGCCATGCACAGATGGCGGAAGAAACCGGCGGTTTCGCTGTTGGTGGCGTACCGCTGGTTGCTGTTGACCTTGATCACCGGGCCGGCGTTGAGTTTCGGGCCGTGGTTGGCGTCGTGCTTGTCGGCGTAGTTGGGGTGCACGCCGTGGGCGTTGTCGGCCGAGACCAGCAGGGATTTCTGGATGGTGCGAACGAACTCGTCACCTTCCGGCAGCAGACGGCGCAGGGTTTGTTCGAGCATCGGGCCGTCAGCGCCGCAGGCCGAGCAGGAGCCGACTTCTTCGTGGTCGTTGCAGACCAGCACGCAGGTTTCGTCGGTTTCGGCAGTCAGTAGCGCTTGCAGACCGGCATAGCACGACAACAGATTGTCGAGACGCGCGCCGGCAATGAAGTCGCCGTTCAGGCCAATCACTGCAGCACTTTGTGTGTCGTAGAAACTCAGCTCGTAATCGAGCACGACGTCGGCGTTGAGGCCATGTTCGCGGGCCAGTTGATCGGTGAGCACGGCGCGGAAATCGACGCGTTCGTCCCCAGCGAATTGCGCAAGGATCGGCGGCAGCTCGGTCTGCGCGTTGATCGCCCAGCCCTGATTGGCTTCACGGTTGAGGTGAATGGCCAGGTTGGGAATGATCGCGATCGGCGCCTTGAAGTCGATCAGTTGGCTTTCGACTTTGCCGTCGCGGCGGAAGGTCACGCGGCCGGCCAGCGACAGATCGCGGTCGAACCACGGCGCCAGCAGTGCGCCGCCATACACTTCAACGCCCAGTTGCCAGAAGCCCTGACGCTGCAGTTCCGGCTGCGGTTTGACGCGCAGGCACGGGCTGTCGGTGTGCGCGCCAACCAGACGGATGCCACCGTGCAGCGGCGAGGTGCGGCCCATTTTGATCGCGACGATCGAGGAGTCATTACGAGTAACGTAATAGCGGCCGTTAGGCTCGGTGGTCCACGGCTCGCGTTCGTCGAGGCGCACAAAACCGGCGGCCTCCAGACGTTGCACAAGACTGGCGGTGGCGTGGAACGGGGTAGGGGAGGCCTTGAGGAAGTCGATCAGGCCTTGGTTCAACTCTTCGCGCATAACAAGCTCCAGACAGCAATGGCCGGGAGTTTAACGCGGTTGACGCCCATTGCGAACGCAAAACCTGTGGGAGCGAGCAAGCCCGCTCCCACAGGGATTTCGGTGATTCACGGGTTGGTGTGAATCAATCAGCGCAGGTGAACACGCGTTTTTTCAGGTAGCGCATGATGACTTTCTCGTCTTCCGGCTTGTCCGGGCGTGGCAGCTGTTTTGGCCAGCGGCTCTGGCTCAGGAGCTTTTTCTGCCGGCTCTCGTCCCAGCGCAGAATCTCCCGCGACGCACATTCCCACCACTCATGGCGGCAGGCGCTGTAGTACGGATCATCCGGTGCAGCGCTGCCATACAACAAGTCTCGACCGACTTTGCGCAAGGCGCCGCTCTGGTGGCGCAGTTTCCATTTGATTTTCAGGCGTTGCCAGGCCGACGGGAACGGTTTGACTCGCGGCACGTCGCGGCACAGATCCACCAGTCGCTGACTGAACGTTTCGCCATGCTGGGAGAAGAAGTACGTCTGCATCGCATGGAAAAAACGCTTTTCGGCGAAGTAGTGATAGACGTATTTTCGCGCTTCCACGACCCGGCGTTCACGCATGGCATACGACAACGCGATCTGCTCGATGGTATGGATCTCGAAGCCGCCAACCGTGCATTGATCGATCATGCGGATCGACTCTTCGAACAGATCCAGATCGTTTTCGGTGACACCGCACAGGCCGCTGTTGTAGAGCTTGAAGCCGTTGTCCGGCGTCACGCTATACGCACTGAGGTCGCGCGCAAGCTTCAGATAGTCGCTGCGCAGGTGCACGTCTTTCCAGTCGTACTCGAAGCGATCCATGACCGAGCAATCCTGCCCGATGGCATCGAGCAGACGGCTGGGATGATCAGTGAACAGCGTGTCGGTGTCGACGAACAGCGTCTTCTCTGCCCACTGCATGCCGGCGGCTATGGCGCAGGCCTTACGGCGATGGTGGTAGCCATTCGTGCCTTGCCAGCGCGTCAACGTGGCTTCATCGAGGAACACCGTGTCGACCGGCCAGCCGGCGTAATCTTGCGGGCGATCAGTGAGAATTCTGATCGCCGGGAGCTGGCCGTTTTTCGCCTGGGACAACACGGTGAGGATGCTGAACTTGGCCTCGCGGCGGTAGACATCCTGATTGCCGTAAATCAGGTACAGCAACTGCTGGCGGGTTTTTTTCAGGGGTGTGGCGAGGGAATCAATACAACTCATCCGAAACAAAAATCCTTAAAAGCAGGACTGCTGATCAAGCAGTCCTTAAAACGGTGCCGGGCATTCGAAGCGCAAGCGTTCGCCGGTCTGGGGATGGGTGAAGCTCAACATACTCGCGTGCAAACACAAACGCGGCCAGGCGGCCAGGGCTTGTTCATGGGCGTATAGCCCGTCGCCCAATAACGGATGACCGATGGACAGCATGTGTACGCGCAATTGGTGCGAGCGGCCGGTGATCGGCGTCAGCTCGACGCGGCACCAGTCGCCACAACGTTCCAGCACGCGCCAGAAGGTCAGCGCATGTTTGCCGAACTCGTGATCGACCACATGGCGCGGCTTGGTCGGCGGGTCGTAGCGCAGGGGCAAATCGATGCTGCCGCTGTCCAGTTCCGGCTGACCCCAGGCCAACGCGGTGTAGGCCTTTTCGGTTTCACGGTCATGAAACTGGCGCGACAGTTCGCGATGCGTGTCGGCGTCACGGGCCAGCAGAATGATGCCGGAGGTTTCCCAGTCCAGACGATGGACGATGCGCGCTTCCGGGTAGCCGTTTTCCTGCAGACGGGTAATCAGGCAATCCTTGTTGTCGTCGGCGCGGCCGGGCACCGAAAGCAGCAACGTCGGTTTGTTCACCACCAGTACTGCGGCGTCCTGATGGATGATGTGGATGTTGGACAACGGCATTAAAACAGCCTCGTAACAAATGCCAACGGCGGCTCGGGACTGCTGATAACCCTGTAGGAGCTGCCGAAGGCTGCGATCTTTTGACGTTTATGATCAAAAGATCGCAGCCTTCGGCAGCGCCTACACGAGCATCAACAGCCCGAGCCGCCGTAGCGACTACCCAATCGACTCAGCGATCGGGCAGGGTGATGTTGAGTTCCAGAATCGAGCAACTGCCCTGGCTTTCCAGTGCAACATGTACGTCGTCGTTGCCGATGTTGACGTACTTGCGGATCACGTCGACCAGTTCCTTCTGCAAGGCTGGCAAGTAATCCGGCGTGCTGCGCTGGCCGCGCTCATGCGCCACGATGATCTGTAGACGCTCTTTCGCTACCGAGGCGGTACTTGGCTTTTTGTTGGCACGAAAGAAGTCAAAAAGGTTCATTACCTACCTCCAAACAGGCGCTCGAAGAATCCCTTCTTCTCGACATCGAGGAAACGGTGGGCTTTTTCTTTGCCCAGCAAACGGTCGACGGTATCGCTGTAAGCCTGACCGGCATCGCTCTGGTCGTCGAGAATCACCGGCACGCCCTGGTTGGATGCCTTGAGCACCGCCTGGGATTCCGGGATCACGCCGAGCAGGGTGACCGAGAGGATTTCCTTGACGTCTTCAACGCCCAGCATCTCGCCCTTTTCCACACGCTCTGGATGGTAGCGAGTGATCAGCAGGTGTTCCTTGATCGGGTCTTCGCCACGTTCGGCGCGACGCGATTTGCTCGCCAGCAGGCCGAGCATGCGGTCCGAATCTCGTACCGAGGACACTTCCGGGTTGGTCACGACGATCGCTTCATCAGCGAAGTACATGGCCAGGTGCGCGCCTTTTTCGATGCCCGCCGGGGAGTCGCAGACGACGAACTCAAATTGTTCCTTGAGCTCCATCAGGACTTTTTCCACGCCTTCGACGGTCAGCGCGTCTTTGTCGCGGGTCTGGCTGGCGGCCAGCACGTAGAGGTTTTCCAGGCGCTTGTCTTTGATCAGCGCCTGTTGCAGGTTGGCTTCGCCATTGACCACGTTGACGAAGTCATACACCACGCGGCGCTCGCAACCCATGATCAAGTCAAGGTTACGCAGGCCCACGTCGAAGTCGACGATCACTGTTTTGTGGCCGCGCAGAGCGAGGCCGGTACCGATAGCGGCGCTGGTGGTGGTCTTACCCACACCACCCTTGCCGGATGTAACCACGAGAATCTTGGCCAAGGTGTTTCACCCCTAAGGAAGAAGGACTTTTTAGCCCCTGAAAAACATCTCTTGAAAACTACTGCAGTCGGACAGCCTTGGCTGGAATTTGGCTTTAGGCCTTTTTCCTACTTCGTTTGAGCCGTTTTCGCTACGTTTTAGAGATGCTTGGAAAATGCGGCAGTATCCGTTAAAGCCGAATGATGTTCAACACGTCGCCCGACAGGCTGACCTGTACGCCCGAGCCCCACATTGGATCGCGGCGTAAATCCTCGGAAACCTTGTAATGACCGGCGATGGAGATCAGTTCAGCGCTTAATTGCTGACAGAAAATCCGTGCCTTGGTGTCACCCTTCACGCCGGCCAGCGCACGGCCACGCATCGGGCCGTATACATGGATGTTGCCATCGGCAAGAAGTTCCGCCCCCGGACTGACCGAGGAGACCACGACCAAATCGCCACCCTGCGCGTATATCTGTTGGCCACCACGTACTGGCGTGGTGATGACGCGGGTCTGTTTGACGGTCGGTTCTGGCGGCTTTTCCGGCTTCTTTTTGACTTCGGCTTCTGGCATGTCCAGTGGCCGTTCACGGGCACCGGACGGCGGCAGCACCGGAATGTCGATGGCGATGGCGGCGGCGATGTCTTCGATGCGGCTGGCGCGAATCGCCAGGGTGCGCAGGCCATGTTGACGGCACACGCGCATCAAACCTGGCAGGTCGACCGCGCCTTCGCTCGGCGGCAGTTTGTCCAAGGCCAGAACCAGCGGCGCGTTGCTGAAGAAATTCGGCGCCTGCGCAACTTTGGCGGCCAATTGCCGATCGAGGCTGTCGAGGTCGTTACGGGCCAGTTCCAGCACGGTAATGGCCAGCATGCTGCCCTTTAGCTGGAACACGGGATCTTGGTTTAACGGTTCGGTTTTGCTCATGTCGGCATACAACGGCTTGTCACTAAAAGTGCCGAGACTTATAACGAGAACGCCCGCAGGCCGCAAGCCGGGTCGAACGATGTAGAATGCGCGGCCACTGTATTTACGGAAGCTTTAATGGATCGCCCGCGTTTTCGAAAAGCATTTCTTGCTCCACGCTTCTGGCCGCTCTGGTGCGGCTTGGGGCTTTTGTGGCTGATCGTGCAGCTGCCGTATCCGGCGTTGCTGACCATCGGTCGATTTTTGGGTGCGTTGATGTATCGCTTCGCCGGCGACCGGCGGCGCATTGCCAAGCGCAATCTTGAACTGTGCTTCCCGGAAAAATCCGCGGCGGAGCGCAAACGCCTGCTCAAGGAAAATTTCGCTTCGACCGGCATCGCTTTTTTTGAAATGGCGATGAGTTGGTGGTGGTCGCGTGAGCGTTTGGCCAAACTGGCCCACGTCGAAGGGCTTGAGCATTTGCAGAAAGCCCAGCACGAAGGCAAAGGCGTGATCCTGATGGCGGTGCATTTCACTACGCTGGAAATCGGCGCGGCGTTGCTCGGCCAACAGCACACCATCGACGGCATGTACCGCGAGCACAAAAATCCGTTGTTCGATTTCATCCAGCGTCAGGGCCGTGAGCGGCACAATCTTGATTCGCTGGCGGTGGAGCGCGACGACGTGCGCGGCATGCTCAAGCTGCTGCGTTCCGGTCGGGCGATCTGGTACGCGCCGGATCAGGACTACGGCGCCAAGCAAAGCATCTTTGTGCCGCTGTTCGGCATTCAGGCAGCGACGGTGACGGCGACGACCAAATTCGCGCGGCTGGGTAAGGCGCTGGTGGTGCCGTTCACTCAGGAGCGTCTGGCGGACGGCAGCGGGTATCGTCTGGTGGTGCATCCGCCGTTGGAAGATTTCCCGGGCGAGACCGAAGAAGCCGATTGCCTGCGCATCAACCAATGGGTTGAAGGCGTGTTGCGCGATTGCCCGGAGCAATACTTATGGGCGCATCGGCGCTTCAAGAGCCGGCCACCGGGCGAGCCGAAGTTGTACGCCAAGCGCGCTTGATTCACCCCATCCCCTAAGCACCACGGAGTGTTGCGATGAGCCCAGCGGAACCGGTCACAGGTTTGATTCTTTCCGGCGGCGGGGCTCGGGCGGCGTATCAGGTGGGGGTGCTGGCGGCGATTGCCGAATTGTTGCCGGTGGGCGCGGACAATCCGTTCCCGGTGATCGTCGGCACCTCGGCCGGCGCGATCAACGCGGTCAGCCTCGCCAGCGGCGCCAGCGATTTCCGCGCGGCGATCGAGCGGCTGACACTGTTCTGGCAAGGCTTTCGCAGCCATCGCGTGCTGCGCAGTGACTGGCCCGGCGTGATCCGTCAGGCCAGCCGTTTTGTCAGCCATAGCCTGCTTGGCCTCGGTCGACATCTGCCGGTGGCGCTGCTCAACAGTTCGCCGCTGCGCGACCTGCTCAATGAAAAACTGCACCTGCCCGGCATCGCCGAATCCATCGCGCGCAAGCAACTGCATGCGGTGGCGGTGACGGCGTTCGGCTACGAATCGGGGCAGGCGGTGACGTTTTATCAGGGCGGCGGCACGATTGATTCGTGGCTGCGCCATCGGCGCATTGGTGTGCCGACGCAACTGTCGGTCGATCATCTGTTGGCCAGCTCGGCGATTCCGTTGTTGTTCGCGCCGGTGAAAATCGGTGAGGAGTATTTCGGCGACGGCGCGGTGCGGCAATCGGCGCCGATCAGTCCGGCGCTGCACTTGGGCGCCAGTCGCGTGCTGGTGGTCGGCGTCAGCGGCAACCCGCGTGGCTTTGATCCGCAGCAGCCGCTGGAACGCACCTACACCGGGCAACAGCCGACACTTGCGCAGATCGGCGGGCACATGCTCAACAGCACGTTCATTGACAGCCTGGAAAGCGACATCGAGTTGCTGCAGCGGCTCAACCAGTTCAGTCATCTGATGCCCGCCGGCACGCCGACTCGTGAACTGGGCGTGGCGCCGGTGGAGGTGCTGGTGATTTCACCGAGTCAGCCGATTGATGAGATCGCGGCGCGGCATCGTCAGGAATTGCCGGCGGCGTTGCGCTTGTTTTTGCGCGGGCCGGGGGCGACGAAGACG
>NZ_CACSJY010000040.1:0-54409 GCF_902706155.1 Pseudomonas sp. 18058 | reverse complement strand
CCAAATAGCCGCCTTGAACGCTGTATCCGCCTGCCGCAGCCAGGAGGACAACCCCGCCAAATTTGGGATACAGCGTACCGGCATTAAATCCAAGATTTTCGAGGGCATTGCCCGCAGTGGTGGCGCCAGTTCCGCCTTTGGCTACGGGCAAGATGTCGTAGTTGCCAGTCGTGCCCAGTGCGGCCAGCTTGTCGCCAAACTGATTGACCAGCGCACGCAGGGCGTCTGCTGAATCCTTGACGTAACCCTGCATGGGCGCCAGTGCATAAATCTGCAGGCGGAAGTGTTCGATCTGGAAGCGCTCATCAAGGCGGTTGCCTACGGCCAAGCCCCTATTTCGGTGCTGACCGTGAATTGGGAAAACCTCGACGCGCTGGTTGCCTCTCAGGGCAGCGAATTCAGCATGGCCGGCGTGAAGCTGGTCAGGGCGGCGGCATGATTAGCAACCACCTCAACCTCGTCGAGCAGCACCGACCCGACGCCGAGTCGATCGCTGAACGAATCGCTCAGCACCTGGCCGCCGGCGGGCGGATCGAATTGCCGAAGCCTGCCCCAATCAAGTTCACCAGCACCTCGGAGTGGAAGGGACGGCCAAGCTTCCTACGACTGGCGGTGGGGGACGAAACAACCGCACGTGTATCCCCATTTGCGAACTTGCCAATAACGTCATCCGAATGGAGTTCTGCGCGAAGACAGGAATAGAACTGCGCACGCTGAAAGGCGCCGCACCGCTCTATCCGATCAAGCTCCACGTTAAGCAGAGAACACGAAAACATGTCGCAGGAGGTTTTTCGTGATGACTTTACTTATTAAAAATACTTGGCCCAAGCGATAAGATCTATGAGTCACTGTTTGCAAAAATTTTCAATACATCTTCATTTCGCCCATAAGCCTCTCTGTCGAGCCGCAAAACGTGAGAGATACTGAGCAAAAGCTTCGGATCCAAGTTGTCAAACAACGCAAATTCATTTGCAAAATTTTTAAATTTAGCACCTCGAAGCGAAAGGCAATTATAAAAAATCATTACCAACTCGTAATCAGAAATTAAAGATCGCACCACTGTACCAAGCCACCGACTATCGGCATATTTGCAACGAGAGCAAAATTTAAAGAGACTATACAAACTTCTAAAATAAATACTTAAATCCCCGCGATGCTTATTCCAAACCAAGTCGTAAGCATCGATTGTAAAATCCACATCATCGTCATCCAATGCATTTTCGAGCTCTTTATAAGCACGTTTTAGTTGCAAGGCCCACGTCCTAAAACAATCCCTCCCTGTTATTGAGTCTGGGCGCGTAGTATTTCCGATTGTATCAAAGTGAATTTTTACCACATCAAAGCCACGAACCACACTTTGTTGCAAGCCTAGCATATTATAAAACTGCGACTCTTCTTGCTGTCGAGCAGCTTCAACCTGCTGCCTCTCAACTTGCTCTTGACTATTTTTTATATCCTTTCGCTGAAGATAAAGAGTGACTACCACACCAGCAAATGCCAATCCTGAAAATAAAGCATTTAGAGTTCCGAACGCGTCTCCAAACGTACCAGACCTTATACCAATAAGCGCACCAGAATCATCAGCGGCTATAGGGAAGCCGGAGAATAAAAACCAATAATAAAGGGCGTAGCCCCCAAGCACGAATAGAAAAACCAATGCAATAGTCAACACTACCATAAAATCTCGTTTCATTTTTACGCCTTAATGCGGCTCCATGCCGGATCCCCGATATACGCCAACCGAAAACAAATTGCCACCATAGGCTTCCGGGCTGCCTCTGGCTTTTTGAGATGGCTGCGTGAGACGAAACATCAACCGTGCGGCCGACAGACCTGGCTGGACTTGCCAGCCAGCGGTATTGAAGAGGTAGGCCATGGCCAAGAGCAATGCAGATCGCTCAGCGAAAGCCGCGGCGAAAAGGAAGGAGCGCGGCGAAGAGGAAATCAGATTTCACGCGATGGCTGGCACACGCCAAGCACTTGTTGATCTGATGGCGTGGAGCGGCATTGAAGAACAGGGCGAAGCAATTACGCTGATGATTCATCATCTACACGGCCTTGGCCCGGGCGGCGCTCTTCCCCTACTCACGCCGCCGCGACACGAATACGTGATATCCGAAAACGTGTCGAGGAAATTGAAACTTGCTCATGATCGCTAAGCCGTTCGCATCTGTAACGATGAGTCACTTCGACGAAACAAATCAGAGTGAAGTCTACTCTAGTAGTTTCCCGTGTTTCGCTTCATGAGCATCTTTAAAAGTTCCAAAACCCGCCTGCATTAAAGCATTCTGTTGCTTCATTCCCTCCAATGGCCCCATATTTTCCGGAAAATCCATACTCTGTCCTCCAGCCACAACAATCTCCGTTTCGCTGATGAACTTAACGAACGTGGCGAGTACGGTTCCATGAGCGACAACTAATTCATACGAACCAAGCTCATACACTGGTATTCCACGAAGTGCATGAAGGTTAGCTTGGGTAACTTCTTTAAGATGAGTATTCCAAACAGCTTTCATCATTTCTATCGACTGATCCTCGGCAACAGTTTCGTAAATTGCATTGCACAACGTTGCGGCGCAATCAACGACTGCCAAAAATGCTATTGCACGATCAGTCACTTCCTGCTTTTTGGCGGCTATTTGATGGTTAATTTGCTCCACAGCTACGGCGTTTTGCGTAGCGCTCTGGCTGCGCCCTACAGCCAATGCGCCAACTATAGCGAGTATTGAACCCACTGCCTGAACCCAGCTAGCCAACTCACCGCTAGTGAGCTCCGACCGCTTAACCAAAAGAACTAAAACAAAAAGTGCTGACAAACCCAGAACAACGTTGGAAACCGAAAGCCAGGGTTTAAAAAGGCTCTTTCCATAATCATTCAACATCATAGCTCCCCCCTCTAAACAGCCAAATATACCCGGCGAGGCCCCTCTATGTCCGCAAAACAGATCGACGAAAAGAAACTCGAGCGCGCGATCCGTAAGATCAAGCACTGCTTGGCACTGGCCCAGAGCACCAACGAGAACGAGGCCGCCACGGCGCTCCGGCAGGCACAGGCCCTGATGCGCGAGTACAGGCTGACAGAAATGGATGTGAAGTTGAGCGACGTCGGTGAAGTCGAGTCGGAACTTCACCGCGTAAAGCGTCGGCCGGCATGGGATCAGCAACTGAGCATCGCCGTAGCAGATGCATTCAACTGCACGACCCTGCGGCGCAGGAAGTGGAGTTCTGCGAAAGAACAAGTCATCGAGTGCGCGACATTCGTCGGCGTTTCTCCCGCTCAGAACATCGCCCTGTATGCGTATGAGTCACTGCACACCAAGCTCACCCAAGCGCGCAAGGAATACTGTTCAGCAGTCAGGTCTGGAGTTCGGCGCAGTGAGTATTCGGCAGAAACTGCGGGCGATCACTTCGCACTGGGGTGGGTCTGGGAGGTTCAAACGAAGCTGAAAGGGCTCGTGCCTCAAGGTGAAGACGACTCAGCCGGACATCCCGGCACTGGGCAAGACCTCATTGCGGTTCAAGCGCAGGACAAGGCATTAATAAGCGAATACCTTGCGACTCAGGACATCAGAGAGTCGCGGAAAAGAAAGGGCGTCGAGCTGGATATTAACGCCCAGATCGCTGGGATACTTGCCGGCAGCAAAGTAGAACTGCACGCAGGCATTACGCGGGGCGGCAACGAAATTCTGGCCCTATCCGCAAGCACATGAGCCGCCCTCACCTATTTCGATACCCCCCCGATACCGACGCCGCAAGCATCTCACGCCACCGAGCAAGATCAGCAATCAGACGAAGCCCGTCTTCTACCTCGGCATCCAACTGCTCATCAGGAAGGCTGAGCAAGCGAACAACCTCGTAGCCGGTCAGCCGTAACGCCTGAACATCGGTTTTCCCGCTCATACCTGTCACTGCTCAGTGTCACCAAGCTTCACAGATACTCCATTTGTGCAAATCACGCCAGCCGGCGAGGTATTCGGCTGTCTGGAGCAACTCCACGGGCATATTTGAACTGTTTGGAATGGCAATCGAGGTAGCCACCGAAGAGGCGTGTAAGGTGGGCGGATTTGTTCTAGAACGTCACGAAGTGCTTCTCTTAATAAACTTTCTTTGGATCTCCGAGAACAGCGGCGAGAGGGCATGATCCATAGCCTTCTCAACGCTAGCTTTCCCTGTGCCAACTATAGGAATCACATAATTGAACGCGTCAGTAATTTGCTCTGCAAGCGCATCTTTGGCGGCATTTGAGGTGTCGCCGCTAGACCAGAGCAGATACCCTTCGATGCACTCAGAGTATTTTTCGCCTGGAAGAAGCACACTCTTAAACTTCAGAAACACCCGCTCTCCCCAAACAATTTTGCACTCTAGGGACAAAGCTTTAAGACTTTCAATCGCCGACTCAAGGCGCTCAAGCTCACGTCGAATGCCATCTGTTTGATGTGGTTTTATCCCGCCTTTTCCGATTTCGGATGCAACCCTTACCTCCAGAAATTCGGCAACCTGGCTGGCACGTATAACTGCTGCCAGATAAGTGTGTAACGCAATAGATGCTCTTCTTGCCAAATCGTGATCTGAGGTGGCCAGAATTTGTAGTTTCCATGCGTTGAGCCCTGCCGCAGCTAGACATACCGCTAACACCGTTGCGCCGGCACCAGCAATTTCAAACAGGTCATGGACATCTTCAACTTTAAAAAAATCGGTCGGAATCGGAACCCGGCCCCAGATTACTCCTGTCACGAAAAGTGAAACACAACCAATCCATACAACCCAATCCGTTCTCATGGCGCCCTGCCGCAGTAGGTGAGTACGCATTATGCCAGCATCGTGGAGATACCAGACCCATGCCCACAGAAAACAAACCGAACGCACCCGTCACAGCAGTTGAAGAACTTGACGCGGTGTTGCACTGGCGCGACAAGCATGCGACCGCGATCAAAGAACGTGACGCCATGCAACTGCGCCTGAACGCAGCGGATCAGCAGATTGATGAGCTGGAGAGAGACAAGCACCGGCTGGATTCGCTGGAATCGAACTGCTGGGACATCCGCTTCGACAGCAGCCCCAACGGCGACGCTGGCGACAGCAGCATCAACATCGAAGTCGTCGGCCACTGGATGGATAAGCCGTTCGAGCGCGTCATCGGCGAGAACTACAGCGAGAACCTCCGCGCTGCCATTGACCAGGCGATGACGGCACCAGCTTATCCGCCTGAGCGCCCTGAATATCCAGAACCAGACTCCGTAAAGGATGATGACTGGCATATGAACCCGTGCAAGAAAGGTCACCGCGATGTCGGCGCGGCCGGCGGCGTTGCCCACTGCTACACCTGCGACGAGAAGATCGAAGCCGCAACTACTCAGGAGGCTTTCGAGCGCTGGAACGCCACACACCCAGCCATCGAAACAGCCGAATCTCGATAAGAGTACATCTGTACTCCTGCCGCAAATCTACTCCCTCCTCCTTCAAAGTCAGCCTCTATAGCGGCAAGGACGAAGTCATGCCTGAAGAAATCAAATTGATCCAGCCAGCACCAGTCGTGCGCGACGAAATGGGTTCGTTCCAACATCCGTATATGCCCGACTTCGACGAGGGTGACGGCGACAAGTGCAAGACCTGGGTACCGGAGCAGGGTTTGACCGTTAGACCTGCGGAAGGATCAGCAGCATGCACCACCATCAATTACTGCTGCTCAGCCGACCTGCCAATCTCTTCGCGCGCAGGCATTGTCCAATCCGAGGCTCTTTTCTCATAGATTGATTGTTCTTGCTTTGTAGGCTCGTAACCAAAAGCTAAAAAATAAACTGCGAGTGAAAATGCCGCTAATCCAGCGCGGCCAACTGGATCCGCGTCCTTGGAAAGACGTCCGCCAGGCGCAATGTGAATGGCTGCTCCCCTTATAAATGCGAACACTGCTTGACCAAAAAACACCTGAATAAGAAGCACAGTCCAAAAACTCTTCCAATCTCCAATGAACCGAATACAGACGTTTAGAAGCGAGGCCGTGGTCATGAGCAAGAGCAACCAATACTGACAGCGCGTCAAAAACCCCATAACTCGATCGACCGCTCTCAAACCTAATACTCCATTCAGTTAGTTTTCAAATCAGCGTACTCAGATATCGGCCAACGTAGCGCGATCCTAAACCACAACCCGCTCCCCTTCAAAGTCAGCCGCTATAGCGGCAAGGGCCGGGATTAACTCCTCACCACCTTCTGCCGCCACGCGCGGCATGGAGCATCACCTCATGGCAAACGCCACAGCGGCAAAGGCCAGCAGCATTCAACCGCGCTTCATCAGGTTTGGCGATGCTCCTGGTTACCTCGGCATGTGCCGGGACGAATTCAACAAAACAGTTCGCCCAAGCGTTCGGGAATTCCCGATCGGGAAACAAGGCGTGGCGTTCGACCGGATTGAGCTTGATGAATGGGCGGACGCCTACGTCGAGCGCAAGTCGGTTGAAAAGGCGGTGAATCAGGACAACAATCACCCCCGCAGCGAGCGCCAGGGTGAAGCCAAAGGAGGCAAACCATGGCGAGAAAAGCGATCTCCGGTCTCTACCAGAAAGGTGGAGTCTGGCAAATCGACAAGGTTTTCCGAGGTGAGCGACTTCGAGAAAGCACTGGAACTGGTGACAGGCAAGAAGCAGAGCAGTACCTGATTCATCGCCTTGAGCAGCTTCGGCAGCAAAAGGTGTATGGCGTGCGCCGAACCCGAACTTGGGAAGAAGCAGCAACGAGGTTTTTGATCGAGAGCAAGGATCAGCCGTCAATCAAACTGACGGCGCACCACCTGAAGCACTTGCACCCATATCTCAAAGACCTGCCATTGACCCACATCGATGACCAGGCACTTGAGCCGTTCGTGAAGGATCGTTTGAAGGGAATGGTGTTGCCGTGCGGGAAGCAATTAAAGCCGGTGGCACCTCGTACGATCAACATCTCAATCGAACGGGTAATTCGGGTTCTTTCGCTTTGTGCAAGGAAGTGGCGGGATGAAGAACGCAGGCCATGGCTCGATTCGGTGCCGATGCTTGCGAAGCTGGACTTGAAGAAAAAGGTTCGCGAGCCCTACCCCATGACATGGGACGAGCAGTCGATACTTTTTGGCGAGTTGCCGGCTCACCTGCAAACGATGGCCTTGTTCAAGGTGAACACAGGATGTCGCGAGCAAGAGGTCTGCAAATTGAGGTGGGACTGGGAGATATCGGTGCCAGAACTTGGCACCAGCGTGTTCCTGATCCCGTCAGACTTCGGCGGGCGCAACGAGCGATCAGGCGTGAAGAACGGCGACGAGCGATTGGTCGTGCTCAATACCGTGGCCAAGTCGATCATCGACAAACAGCGAGGCCTGAGTAAGGACTGGGTTTTTCCATACAACGGTAACGCGCTTCATCGCATGAACGACTCGGCGTGGAAAAAGGCGCGGGTGAGAGCGGCGAAACGCTGGCAGCAGGAAAACCTTCGCCCCGCTCATCTAGGGTATGCATCCATCAGGGTGCACGATTTGAAGCACACATTTGGTCGTCGCCTTCGGGCGGCTGGTGTCACTCAGGAAGACCGAAAGGCTTTATTGGGACACAAGAATGGCAGCATCACCAGTCACTACTCGGGCGCTGAACTCGGGCATCTGATCGAGGCTGCAAATATGGTATCAGCAACAGACTCACGTGGGCCGGTACTGACCATACTGAAAAGGAAAACTGGATGAAGTCCCGAAAAACTCCCCACCAATGAAAAAGCCCAACTGGCTAGAGTTGGGCTAAGTCATTGAATTATATGGTCGGGACGGAGTGATTCGAACACTCGACCCCTAGCACCCCATGCTAGTGCGCTACCGGACTGCGCTACGCCCCGACTGGTTTTTCATCTCACCCTTCACCTCGAAGAGCGCTCAAGAATATATCGCAAGCTTTTGAAAACTGGAAGTATTCAAAAGCAGCTTTTTATTTCTTGAGAACCACCAGCACGTCTTCCAACTCGGCAATCATCTGGCGAATCATCTGTTTGTATTGGGTGGTGTCGTCTTTGGCTTCATCGCCGGACAGGCGCAAGCGTGCGCCGCCTATGGTGAAACCTTGATCGTAAAGGAGCGCGCGGATTTGCCGGATCATCAGCACGTCCTGGCGCTGATAATACCGGCGGTTTCCGCGGCGTTTGACGGGGTTGAGTTGAGGAAACTCCTGCTCCCAGTAGCGCAGCACGTGTGGCTTTACGGCACACAGCTCGCTGACTTCACCGATGGTGAAGTAGCGTTTGCCCGGGATGACGGGTAGTTCGTCGTTATGACTTGGTTCCAGCATAAGCCTCAACTCGGGCCTTCAACTTCTGCCCTGGACGAAAGGTGACCACACGGCGAGCCGTGATCGGGATTTCTTCCCCCGTTTTCGGGTTGCGGCCAGGCCGCTGGCGTTTGTCCCGAAGGTCGAAATTGCCGAAACCGGACAATTTGACCTGCTCGTTGTCTTCAAGAGCGTGCCTGATTTCCTCGAAAAACAGTTCTACCAATTCCTTGGCTTCCCGCTTGTTCAGGCCCAGCTCTTCATACAGACGTTCCGCCATCTCAGCTTTCGTCAAAGCCCCCATACGTCACTTCCTTAACGTGGCGTTCAACCTTTGTTCGAGCGAGGTGAGGATATTTTGCGTCGTCGAATTCACCTCATCGTCATTAAGAGTGCGCGATGGATGCTGCCAGGTCAAGCCAACTGCGAGGCTTTTTCTATCAGGATCAATGCCTTTACCCTGATATACGTCAAACAGCCTGAGATCTGTGAGCCATTCGCCTGCATTTTCACGGATTACGTCCAGTACTGCCGAGGCCGCGACGTCTTTGTGTGCAATTAATGCAAGGTCACGACGCACCTCAGGAAAGCGCGACAACTCGTGGAATTTCGGCATTTTACCAAGTGCCACTTCAGCCAGAACCAGCTCGAAAACGAAGACTGGACGATCCAGACCCAAGGCTTTCGACAATTCCGGGTGAATGGCGCCGATGAAACCGACTTCACGCCCTTCTCGCTCGATGCGCGCGGTTTGACCCGGGTGCAGCGCCGGGTGTTTGCCCGGTGCGAAAGTGAACGAATCCAAGGCACCGGCGAAGCCCAGTACTGCTTCCACGTCAGCTTTGACGTCGAAGAAGTCGATGGTGTCGCGACCTTGTGCCCAGCCTTCCGGAAGACGGCTACCGCAGACAACACCCGACAACATCGGCTCTTGCTTCAAACCTTCGAGCTGACCGACGAAGCGCAGACCGCTTTCGAACAGACGCACGCGATCTTGCTGACGATTGAGGTTGTGCTGCAGCGCTTTGACCAGACCCGGCCACAGCGACGAGCGCATGGCGGCCATGTCGTTGGAGATCGGATTGGCCAGCAACAGTGGCTCAACGCCCGGATTGAACAGTTCGAACTGACGAGGATCGATGAAGCTGTAAGTAATCGCTTCCTGATAACCACGAGCCACCAGCAGACGACGCAGTTCCGGCAGATCGCTACGCGCTTCAGCCTTGGCTTGCGGCGCGAGACGCGCTTGCGGGTAACGAACTGGCAGACGGTTGTAACCGTACAGGCGAGCCAGCTCTTCGATCAGATCGACTTCAAGGCTGATGTCGAAGCGATGGCTTGGCACTTCTACACGCCATTGGTCAGCGCCGTCGGCGGTAATGCCCAGACCCAGGCCGCTGAGCAGACGCTCAACCTGAGCCGAATCCATTTCCATGCCGAGCATCTGAGTGATGCGCTGCGAACGCAGGGTGATCGGCGCGATCGACGGCAGGTGCTGCTCGCTGACGGTCTCGATGATCGGGCCGGCTTCGCCGCCAGTGATTTCCAGCAGCAGGCCAGTGGCGCGCTCCATGGCTTCACGGGCCAGTTGCCAGTCAACGCCACGCTCGTAGCGGTGCGAGGCATCGGTGTGCAGACCATAGGAACGAGCCTTGCCCGCCACAGCGATCTGGTCGAAGAAAGCACTTTCCAGAAACACGTCGCGAGTGGTCGCGGAAACACCGCTGTGCTCGCCACCCATCACACCGGCAATCGCCAGAGCGCGAGTGTGGTCGGCAATCACCAGCGTATCGCTACGCAGGCTGACTTCCTGACCGTCGAGCAGTACCAGCTTCTCGCCCTCTTCCGCCATGCGCACACGGATGCCGCCATTGATTTCAGCGAGATCGAAAGCGTGCAGCGGCTGACCCAGCTCGAGCATCACGTAGTTAGTGATGTCGACGGCAGCGTCGATGCTGCGCACGTCGGCACGACGCAGACGCTCAACCATCCACAGCGGCGTAGGCTTGGACAGGTCGACGTTACGAATCACGCGACCGAGGTAACGCGGGCATGCAGCCGGCGCCAACACTTCGACCGAACGCACTTCGTCGTGCACGGCAGCTACGGCCGGCACTACTGGACGGGTGACCGGAGCGTCATACAGCGCGCCAACTTCACGGGCCAGACCAGCCAGGGACAGGCAGTCGCCACGGTTCGGGGTCAGGTCAACCTCGATGCTGGCGTCTTCCAGATCCAGGTACACGCGGAAATCTTCGCCCACTGGCGCATCGGCCGGCAGTTCCATCAGACCGTCGTTGCCTTCACCAACCTGCAGCTCGGCTTGCGAGCAGAGCATGCCGTTGGACTCAACGCCACGCAGTTTGGCTTTCTTGATTTTGAAGTCGCCCGGCAGTTCGGCACCGATCATGGCGAACGGAATCTTCAGGCCCGGACGCACATTTGGCGCACCGCACACGACCTGAAAGGTTTCCGCGCCATTGCTGACCTGGCAAACGCGCAATTTGTCGGCATCAGGGTGTTGCTCGGTGCTCAGCACCTCGCCCACAACCACGCCGCTGAATACACCGGCGGCCGGCGTAACGCTATCGACCTCAAGACCGGCCATCGACAGACGAGCAACCAGCTCATCGCGATCTACCTGCGGGCTAACCCAGCCACGCAGCCATTGTTCACTGAATTTCATCCTGCTCTCCTAAGAATTCGTTACGACTAGCGAAATTGCGCGAGGAACCGCAAGTCGTTGTCGAAGAACAGACGCAAGTCGTTCACGCCGTAACGGAGCATGGCCAGACGCTCGACGCCCATGCCGAAGGCAAAGCCGGAGAACTCTTCCGGATCGATGCCGGACATGCGCAGCACGTTCGGGTGAACCATGCCGCAGCCCATCACTTCCAGCCAGCCGGTCTGCTTGCAGACGCGGCAGCCTTTACCGCTGCACATCACGCATTCCATGTCGACTTCAGCGGATGGCTCGGTGAACGGGAAGTACGAAGGACGGAAACGTACGGCCAGTTCTTTCTCGAAGAACACCCGCAGGAATTCTTCGATGGTGCCTTTGAGATCGGCAAAATTGATGTCGCGATCAACCAGCAGGCCTTCGACCTGGTGGAACATCGGCGAGTGGGTGATATCGGAGTCGCTGCGATACACGCGACCTGGGCAGACGATGCGGATCGGCGGCTGCTTCGATTCCATGGTGCGAACCTGTACCGGCGAGGTATGGGTGCGCAGCAACATGTTGGCGTTGAAATAGAAGGTGTCATGCATCGACCGGGCCGGGTGGTGGCCTGGGATGTTGAGCGCTTCAAAGTTGTGATAGTCGTCTTCGACCTCAGGGCCTTCGGCAATGCCGTAGCCGATGCGGGTGAAGAACTGTTCAACACGCTCCAGAGTGCGGGTAACCGGATGCAGACCACCGGAGGTCTGGCCACGGCCCGGCAATGTCACGTCAATGGATTCGGCGGACAGTTTGGCAGCCAGTTCGGCTTCTTCAAACAAGGCCATGCGCGCATTGAGAACGCCTGTTACACGTTCCTTGGCAACGTTGATCAGGGCGCCGACTTGCGGACGCTCTTCTGCCGGCAAATTCCCCAGGGTCTTCATCACCTGAGTCAATTCACCCTTTTTGCCAAGGTATTGAACCCGGATTTGCTCCAGGGCATTGATATCTTCAGCGCTTTGCACAGCCTCTAGTGCTTGAGAGACCAGCGCATCCAGGTTTTCCATGTACAGACTCCAGATACAAAATAGGGGAAGAGCTTGAAGGCTCTTCCCCTATTTAAGACGTTTACCACCTGACCCCACGGAAGTGAGGCCGGGTGATTGTCGGGGGTACTTAAGCCAAGGTGGCTTTAGCTTTCTCGACAATCGCAGCAAACACCGCTTTTTCGTTCACTGCCAGATCAGCCAGAACCTTACGGTCGATCTCGATGGACGCTTTTTTCAGGCCAGCGATGAAACGGCTGTAGGACAGACCGTTAACACGAGCACCAGCGTTGATACGAGCGATCCACAGAGCGCGGAACTGACGTTTTTTCTGACGACGGTCACGGTAGGCGTATTGGCCTGCCTTGATTACCGCTTGCTTGGCAACACGGAATACGCGCGAACGTGCACCGTAGTAGCCTTTAGCAAGTTTCAGAATTTTTTTGTGACGCTTACGGGCAATGACGCCACGCTTTACACGAGCCATGAGTTACTTCCTCTATTCTTGACTAAAATTAACGAAGGCGCAGCATGCGCTCGACTTTTGCCACGTCAGACGGATGCAGCAAGCTGCTACCGCGCAGTTGACGCTTACGCTTGGTCGACATTTTAGTCAGGATGTGGCTCTTGAAAGCGTGCTTGTGCTTGATACCGTTAGCAGTTTTCAGAAACCGCTTAGCAGCACCACTTTTGGTTTTCATTTTTGGCATGTTCGGATACTCCGCATTCAGTTGATAAACATAATCAGAAGGCCTGCCGTGCCCTGTTGATTACTTCTTCTTTTTCGGGGCGATGACCATGATCAGCTGGCGTCCTTCCATCTTAGGATGCTGTTCGACCGAACCGTACTCGAGCAGGTCAGCTTCAACCCGCTTGAGGAGTTCCATCCCCAGCTCCTGGTGGGCCATCTCACGGCCGCGGAATCGCAAGGATACCTTGGCCCTGTCCCCATCACTCAGGAAACGTACCAGGTTGCGCAGTTTTACCTGGTAATCCCCTTCCTCCGTCCCTGGACGAAACTTGATTTCTTTAACCTGAATCTGCTTCTGGTTTTTCTTGGCCGCGGCAACCTGCTTCTTCTTCTCGAAGATCGATTTGCCGTAGTCCATCAGTTTGCAAACAGGGGGTACTGCATCGGCGGAAATTTCCACCAAATCCAGTTTGGCCTCTTCAGCCTTAAGAAGCGCGTCTTCAATTGACACAATCCCAAGCTGTTCACCTTCAGCCCCAATTAACCGAACCTCGCGTGCCGAGATATTCTCGTTGATCGGGGCTTTCGGTGCAGCTCGTTTATCTTGTCTCATTTCACGCTTAATAATAATTACTCCGAATCTGGGCGACCACGCCGGGAAACCGCTTGCGCGAGAAACTCAGCGAACTGGGCGACGGGCATCGAGCCCAGGTCAGCACCTTCACGAGTACGCACAGCGACAGTCTGCATCTCGACTTCCTTATCTCCGATTACCAAGAGATAGGGAACCTTGAGCAAAGTATGCTCGCGGATTTTAAAGCCGATCTTTTCATTTCTCAAGTCGGACTTGGCACGAAATCCGCTTTCGTTGAGAGTTTTTTCAACTTCTGCAACAAAATCTGCCTGTTTATCAGTGATATTCATGATCACCGCCTGGGTCGGCGCGAGCCACGCAGGGAATGCACCTTCATAGTGCTCGATCAAAATACCGACGAAACGCTCAAAGGAACCGAGGATCGCACGGTGCAACATCACTGGGTGTTTGCGGCTGTTGTCTTCGGAGACGTATTCAGCGCCCAAACGGACAGGCAGGTTAAAATCGAGCTGCAAGGTACCACATTGCCAGACACGACCGAGGCAATCTTTTAGCGAAAACTCGATCTTCGGTCCGTAGAACGCACCCTCACCCGGCTGCAGATCGTACGGCAGGCCCGCAGAATCAAGGGCTGCAGCCAATGCGGCTTCAGCGCGATCCCACAGCTCGTCGGAACCGACGCGTTTTTCCGGACGAGTGGACAGTTTCATTTCGACGTCGGTGAAGCCGAAGTCGCGATAAACGTCCATGGTCAGCTTGATGAATGCAGCGGATTCGGCTTGCATCTGCTCTTCGGTGCAGAAGATGTGGGCGTCGTCCTGAGTGAACGCACGCACACGCATGATGCCGTGCAGCGCACCCGACGGCTCGTTACGGTGGCAGGCACCGAACTCTGCCAGACGCATCGGCAGCTCGCGGTAGCTCTTCAGGCCTTGGTTGAAGACCTGCACGTGGCATGGGCAGTTCATCGGCTTGATGGCGTAGTCGCGGTTTTCCGACTGCGTGGTAAACATGTTGTCGGCGTAGTTGGCCCAGTGCCCGGATTTCTCCCAGAGGCTGCGGTCAACGACTTGAGGGGTTTTGATCTCAAGGTAGCCGTTGTCACGCTGGATCTTGCGCATGTACTGCTCGAGCACCTGGTACAGAGTCCAGCCGTTCGGGTGCCAGAACACCATGCCCGGGGATTCTTCCTGGGTGTGGAACAGGCCCAGACGCTTGCCGATCTTGCGGTGATCGCGTTTTTCAGCTTCTTCGATGCGCTGGATGTAAGCCGCCAGCTGCTTCTTGTCTGCCCAAGCGGTGCCGTAAACGCGCTGCAATTGCTCGTTCTTGGCGTCGCCACGCCAGTAGGCGCCCGACAACTTGGTCAGTTTGAAGGATTTCAGGAAGCGAGTGTTCGGCACGTGCGGGCCGCGGCACATGTCGACGTATTCTTCGTGATAGTACAGACCCATGGTCTGTTCGTTCGGCATGTCCTCGACCAGACGCAGCTTGTAGTCTTCGCCGCGGGCCTTGAACACTTCGATCACTTCGGCGCGCGGAGTGACTTTCTTGATGACGTCGTAATCTTTCTCGATCAGCTGCTGCATACGCTGTTCGATCGCAGCCATGTCGTCCGGAGTGAAAGGACGTTCGAAGGCGATGTCGTAATAGAAGCCTTCGTCGATGACCGGGCCGATCACCATTTTTGCAGTCGGGTACAGCTGCTTGACCGCATGCCCCACCAGGTGAGCGCAAGAGTGGCGAATGATCTCCAGCCCCTCTTCATCCTTTGGCGTAATGATTTGCAGGGTCGCGTCGCTGCTGATGATGTCGCTGGCGTCGACCAGTTGACCATTGACCTTGCCGGCCAGTGTGGCTTTGGCCAGGCCAGCACCAATGGATGCGGCGACCTCGGCTACGGAAACCGGGTGATCGAATGAACGTTGACTGCCGTCGGGAAGAGTAATAGTTGGCATGGCGCCTCCTCTCCTAGTGGTGACCCCTACCAAAGGTCACGTGGGTTGGGATGAGCCAGTACAAGATCCGATCCAGGCCATTCAATGACGAACGCCTGCCTTACAGCGGCAGGAGCCTTGCGGCCAACCGGAAAACCGAACCAGAGTGACTGGGATTCAAATCAGAAATATTCGCACGTTGACCGCGTCCGGGACTGTAGGTCATCCGGCGCCTGAGAACGCTTGAGCCTGGCATGCTAGCACAGATGAGCGGTCACTTATGCCTCTGTTTGATCAGAAGGCAAATCGTCCGTTTTTATGCCAGAGTGCTGAACTTGATCGGCCTTTCAGCCCTCAGATAACAAGACATTGACCCACAAGGAGCATCCTCGCATGCGTCTGAATACCCTGTTCGCCGTCGTCGCCCCTATCGTTATGCTGCTGCCGTTGACTGCCCACGCCGATTGGCCGAAGGGCGAGCGCGAGAAGTACATGGCACAGTGCACTCAGGCTGCGACCCAACAAATCGGTGCTGCGGCAGCGAAATCTCATTGTGCTTGCGGCGCTGACGCCATCAAGTCTTATCCGGCCAGCGACATTCAGGCGCTGATGGACAACAAGGCGACCCCTGAATTGCAGCAGAAAGCGCTGGGCCAAATCGCCAAATGCAAGGCAAATACACCGGTGAAAAAGTGATCAAAAAAGTCTTTTGAATCGACTCAGCGCCTCTAAAAAGGGCTGAATTTGAGCCTTTTCGGAGGATTTATGCAGGTTTTACAGGTTTTTTTATTGTCTTTACGTTCCGCGCAAACCCTTGTAAACCGGGGCTTTCAGCCGAAACAGGCAGTAAAGAAAACACGACTGATTGGCAAACAGCACGTCCGGGGGGCTACCAAAGCGAACATTTCGACTATGATACTCCGGTGTGCCCAGTTGGCCTGAGCAGCACAGCACTACTGAAAATATATGTTTCTTGGAGATACACCATGTCTAATCGCCAAACCGGCACCGTTAAATGGTTCAACGATGAAAAAGGCTTCGGCTTCATCACTCCTCAAGGTGGCGGTGACGACCTGTTCGTACACTTCAAAGCTATCGAATCCGACGGTTTCAAAAGCCTGAAAGAAGGCCAGACCGTCTCCTTCGTGGCTGAGAAAGGCCAAAAGGGTATGCAAGCTGCACAGGTTCGCCCAGAGTAATTTCTCGGCGCACTAAAAAAACCCCGTCCATGTGACGGGGTTTTTTATGCCTGCAACAAAAGCCTTGTGAAATTAGCCGCAGTTGACGCGGGTGATCACCAGGTTGTTGTCGGTGTTGAGGTTCAAGCGATCGGAACGGTACTCAAGCGTGATCATGTCGTTCGGCTTGAGGAAGCGGGCATTCTGCGCGCCTGCTTTGGTGCGGGCTTGCTCCAGCAGTTCCGGCGAGGCTTTCTTGCCGATGGTGAATTGCGCTGCCGAAGCATCACAGCGGCTGTGACCGGCTTCGGTCGCCACGGTATCCTTTGCCGACTCGCTGGAGGTCGTGCTGCAACCGGCCAACATGGCAGCGGCCATAAGTGCACCCAGTGTCGCGAACTTCAAAGGCATGAAGCCTCCTTATTTCAAAAAGTTAAGCTGAGATCGTGCGACCGCCATTCCGGCGTTTGGTTTCACGGGCGATGCCATCACCCTGCCCCACGATCGGAAAAACGCCGAGTGTGCCTGAGCGGCGTTCATGACTTCATCAATCAATCGTGACTGAATATTAACGGCGCTCAATAGACGTCGATGTAGTCAAACGGCGGATTCGGCCAGTTGTCCTTGAGCGCGTTGAAAATCTGCATCACCCAGACCTCATCACTGGCCGCGACATTGCCCACATAGCCCGAGCCCTTGGCCCAGGTTTCAAGGCGAAACAACAAGCCGTCGATGTCCTGCCCACCGGTAATACCCGAAGAAAGGTAAGCGATGCCGCCCTTGGTTACGCGCAGTTGCGTATGTTCGTCATCACTGGCTGAAGCGAGCAACTGGCGCACCGCGTCGAGCGTAAGGCCGTCAGGGGTATTCAAATCGATCTGCACAGCACGATCCTTGGAAAGCCGGAAAAGACCAAGTGTCGCATAGCGCTCCGCTCATGCCTAAGTCGCAGTGCCAAACGCCCGACAAAATGGTTAACTCGGCACACAGACTTCCCGACTTTTCGAGCGCACCTCATGACCACCATCAGCATCGACGCCGACATCAAAGCCAAATGGGCAGACGGACACAGCTCCTATAGTCCGGGGACGACGGAAGAATTGGCGCTGATCGGGATCGATTTATTGGTCAAAGAGCTGGGCACGGAAGCGGCCAAGCAATTCATCAAGCAGATTTTTGAGCGTTACCCGAGCGAACAGGTCGAGCACGCAGAGAAAGGGTAAACACCCGCAGGCTTGCACCTGCGGGCTTAAGACTTATTTCAAGCGCTTCAGGCGCTCGGTCAGCAAGTCGAAGAAGCCCTGAGCGTCACCGTTTTCAACCCAGAAGGCATTCTTCGGCGCTTTCAGGCCGTCATACCAGTCAACAACGGTCTGGCCGAAAGTCGGGCCTTCACGACTATCAACCACGACATTCACCGAACGACCGGTGAACAGCTCAGGCTTGAGCAGGTAAGCGATGACGGTAGCGTCATGCACCGGGCCACCCGGGATGCCGTAATGCTCCATGTCGCCTTTGATGTACTCGTTGAGGATGTCGCCAACAATCTTGCTCGCATTGTTGTTGAGCGCAGCGATCTGCTTCAGGCGTGCGTCGCTGGTGAGGATCTTGTGGGTCACGTCCAGCGGCAAGTAGGTCAGTTTCACGCCGCTTTTGAGTACCACTTCAGCCGCTTGCGGATCGGCAAACAGGTTGAATTCGGCCACCGGGGTGATATTGCCGCCATTGAAGTGCGCACCGCCCATGATCACCACTTCCTTGATGCCCTGCACAATCTCGGGCTCCTGGATCAGCGCCAGAGCCAGGTTGGTCTGCGGGCCGAGCATGGCGATGGTAATGCTGTGCGGCTTGGCGCTCTTCAGGGTATCGATCAAGTAGTTGACAGCATTGCCTTGCGCCAGGCCTTTTTTCGGCTCATGCACGGTGACACCCGACAGGCCTTCCTTGCCATGGATGTTTTCGGCGTAGATCGGCGTGCGCATCAGCGGCTTTGGTGCACCGGCGTAAACCGGCACATCCTCGCGACCTGCCCACTCGCGAGCCAGACGTGCATTACGCGAGGTTTTGTCGAGACGCACGTTGCCGGCAACGGTGGTCAGCGCGCGAATGTTCAGTTCTTCTGGCGAGGCCAGTGCGAACAGCAAAGCGACCACGTCGTCAGCACCCGGGTCGGTGTCGATGATCAGGTCGATTTTTTCCGCCGCCTGAGCGCCGGTGGCAGTGATGACGGACAAAAGCAGCAGACTCCGGAGCAAATGGTGCAGTTTCTGAGCATAGCGTTGCATGGCGCATTCCTTGTGCTGGTGAAATCAAAAGTTAGAAGGTGACCCC
The DNA here is from genome assembly GCF_902706155.1 of Pseudomonas sp. 18058. Classification (NCBI taxonomy): domain Bacteria; kingdom Pseudomonadati; phylum Pseudomonadota; class Gammaproteobacteria; order Pseudomonadales; family Pseudomonadaceae; genus Pseudomonas; species Pseudomonas sp. 18058. Next base: position 35,694 of record NZ_CACSJY010000040.1, on the reverse strand, counting down.
GGCGACCAGCACGATGTTGCAGTACGGCTGGCATTCGCCCGTACGAACAATCGCTCGCGCCTGTCGGCTAAGAACCTTGAATTGCTCATGACTGAGCAGATCGCGGCGCCCCAAAGCGCCCTCTTCGTTCAACGCGTCCAGCGTACTGAGCGCCGTCGGTTGCTTGTCGAAAATTTCTTTAGCCAGCGCATGGCTTTCCACCTGCATCTCGCTGAGCACGACTTTCAACGTGCTGACGAAATCCGGCACGCCATGGGTCAGCGCCAGATCGATCAGCTCGACACCCGGCGGCACCGGCAGCCCGGCGTCACCAATGACTACCATGTCGCCATGGCCCAGGGAGGCGATCAATCGCGACAGGGCGACGTTGAGCAGAGGAGTCTTTTTCATGCGGGTTTAAACGCCTGTACGTCGGATTGGGTGGGAATGGACGGTTGCGCGCCAGCGCGAGTGACCGACAGCGCGGCGGCAATCTGCCCGTAGCGAATCGCTTCGGCCTCGGACTTGCCAGCGGCCAGCGCAGCGGCGAAACCACCGACAAAGGTGTCCCCCGCTGCCGTGGTGTCGACGGCTTTCACCTTCGGCGCCGGGAAATGCTCGAAGCTTTGACCATTGGCGAACAGCGAACCTTGCGCGCCGAGGGTGATGATGACTTTGCCCGCGCCCATGGCGATCAGGTGGCTGGCCGCTTTTTCTGCGGACTCCAGCGAGTCCACCGGCAATCCACTCAACGCGGTCGCTTCGCTTTCATTGGGAATCAGGTAATCAATGGCGGTGAACCAGTCAGCGGGCAGCGGGCGGCTAGCCGGTGCCGGATTGAGGATCACGGTTTTACCGAGTGCGCGGGCACGTTTGAGCGCATGGCCCACGGTTGCGTCGGGAATTTCCAGTTGGCAGATGACCACGTCGGCCGCCTGCAACACCGCATCGAACTGGTCGATCACCGCAGGCGTCATCGCGCCATTGGCCCCGGCGACGATAACGATGGCGTTCTGACTGTTGTCATCGACCACGATCAACGCCACACCGCTGGAATCCTCAACGACACTCACTGCCTGGTAATCGATCTGCTCGGCCAGCAAGGCGTCGCGCAATTGCACGCCATAGTCATCGCTGCCCACGCAACCGACCATCGCCACCTGCGCGCCCAACCGGGCAGCAGCGACGGCCTGATTGGCACCCTTGCCGCCGGAAACCGTGGCGAAGGAATGACCGATCAGCGTTTCACCGCCGACGGGAAGGCGTGGCGCCCGGGTCACCAGATCCATGTTCAGGCTGCCTATTACCACTACATTTGCTGGCATACATCACTACTCGTCAATTCGGTTTCAGCGGTATTCGGTGAACACGCCGGACAGCGGCGCTGTCGATTCGCGCAGGACAATACTCGGGGTCACGATGCGTTGATCGGTGCCCAGATTCGGGGTGGCAATCCTTCGCAGCAGTACTTCGGCCGCCATCTCGCCCAGTTGCAGGATCGACTGGCCGACGGTGGTCAGCGCCGGGTACACGTAACGGCTCATCTGAATATCGTCGAAGCCGATCACCGACAACTCGCTCGGCACGCGCACGTTGCGCTCAGCCGCCGCGCGCAACACGCCGATACCGATCATGTCGTTACCGGCGAAAATCGCGCTCGGCGGATTGTTTTCCAATAGGATCGCCGCCGCGTTGTAGCCGCCGGTGCTGGTGAAATCGCTTTCCAGCATGCGTTCCTGCCGGACTTCGATACCGGCCTCTTTCAGCGCTCGGCAATAACCGGCCTGACGCATCTGCGCCACGCTGGTAGTCGCCGGCCCACCGATGGTGGCGATGTCGCGATGGCCCAATTCCAACAGGTGGCGAGTCGCGAGGTAAGCGCCGTATTCGTGGTCGATGCGCACCAGATCCGCGTCGACACCGTCCAGTCCCCGGTCGACGATGACCATCGGCGTTTTAACACCGGCCAAGCCTTGCGCCAGACCGCTGTCACCCCCGGCGGAGGCGACGATCAAACCGTCGATGCGTTTTTCCAGCAGCACGCGTAAATAACTGCGCTGCTTTTCCGGGTTGTCGTCGGAGTTGCAGAGGATCACGCAGTAGCCGTTACGCTCGCAATAATCCTCGATGCCCCGCGCCAGCTCGGCGAAGTACGGGTTGAGACTATTCGGCACCAACAGGCCGATGGTCGCAGTGGTTTTGGCTTTCAGTGAGCGCGCCACGGCACTCGGCACGTAGTCGAGGCTCTTGATCGCCGCCTCGACTTTCAGCCGCACTTCCTGGCTGACTGGCCGGGTTTTGTTCACCACATGGGACACGGTCGTGTAGGAAATCCCCGCGAGCGCCGCCACATCCTTGATCGTTGCCATAAGTCTTTCTCAGCCCCGTCGACTGGCGCGTTGACTGCGATAAGTGTCGAGCACCACGGCAATGACGATCACCGCACCGGTGATGATGCGCTTGGTCGGCTCGCTCGCGCCAATCTGCGCCAGACCGGCCGCCAGCACCGAGATGATCAATACGCCAAAGAACGTGCTGATCACCGAACCGCGTCCGCCCATCAGGCTGGTGCCGCCGATGACCACGGCCGCAATCACTTGCAGCTCAAGGCCAGAACCGGCGTTCGGATCCGCCGCTTCCAGTCGCGAAATCTGAAACAGCGCCGCGATACCGGCCAGCAACCCCATCAGGCTGAACACCAGAATCTTGTACGGCTTCGGATTGATCCCGGCGAGGCGCACGGCCTCTTCGTTGGTGCCGATGCCGATCAGGTAGCGACCGAACACGGTGCGGGTCAAAACTGCTTGGGCAATGATGATCACCAGCAAGGCAATGATGAACGACGGCGAGATACCGAACGCCACCGGATTCGACAGCCAGGCGAACGAGTCACCAATGTACGCGGTGCGCGACCCGGTCATCTGATAGGCCAGACCCCGAGCCATTTCCAGCACACCGAGGGAGACGATGAACGACGGAATGCGCCAGGCCACGGTGATCGAACCGGTGACGGTACCGGCCAGTGCTGCCACTGCCATGCCGAGCAACGCCGAAGGCAACACACCCCAGCCCCAGCCGAGAATCGCCACGCTGACCGTCGACGCCGCCAGCGCCAGCACCGAGCCCACTGAGAGGTCGATGCCGCCGATGATCAGCACGAACGTCATGCCGACCGCCAGCACCATCAAGTCCGGAATCTGGTTGGCCAAAGTGCTGAAAGTGTTATAGGACAGAAAATGGCTGCTCAAGACCGAGAACAGCGCAATCATCGCCAGCAAGGCCCCGGCCAGGCCCAGATAAGTGCCCAGACCGTAGAAATTGCCACTACGTTTGCTGGCAGGAGATGCAGTTTTCATGGGAGATCCCTAGGCGCCGCTTCGTTGAGCAACGCATCACGTTTTTGGTAGCCGGCGAATGCGGCGGCAAGCAAATCATCCTGAGTCCAGCTGTCACGCTCGAAGGTGTCGATCAGGCGCCCCGCCGACAGCACACCGATGCGGTCGCAGATCAGCATCAACTCACGCAGATCGCTGGAGACCACCACCAGCGCTTTGCCTTGGCGAGTCAGTTCGCCGAGCAATGCATAAATGTCGAATTTGGCGCCGACGTCGATGCCTCGGGTTGGCTCGTCGAACAGCAGTACCGAGCAATCGCGCTCCAGCCAACGGCCGATCACGACCTTCTGCTGGTTGCCACCGGACAACTCTGAAACAAGCTGTGTCGGGCTCGAACTGCGGATGCGCATGGCGTCGATCTGACGCTTGGCCAAGGCGATTTCATCGCTGTTATTAACGACGCCGCCACTGGAAATTTCCGGCATGTTGCCCAGTGCGATGTTGGCGCTGATCGACTGACTGAGCAGCAGACCTTCGCCCTTGCGATCTTCGGTGATCAGCGCGATACCGTTGCGCACCGCATCAACCGGCGAACGCACGCTGACTACTTTGGCGGGCGAACCGAGGGCGATGGTGCCGCTGTCGGCCAGATCCGCACCGAAGATCAGCCGCAGCAATTCCGTGCGCCCTGCCCCGATCAATCCGGAAATCCCGTAGATCTCGCCGGCGCGCACTTCGAAGGAAACATCGCGAACCTTGTCGGAGCGAGTCAGGCCGGTGACCGTCAACGCTGGCGCGCCAATATTGCGCGCGCCCATATCAATATGCTCGCCCAGCTCGCGGCCGACCATCAGCGTGACCAGTTGCTCGCTGTTGTAATTGGCCATCGGCTCGACGCAGACCAGATTGCCGTCACGCAGCACGGCGATGCGCTGCGCCACACGGGCAAGCTCTTCGAGGCGATGGGAAATGTAGATGATCGAGACGCCGCGCGCCTGCAATCGGGTGATCTGCTCAAAAAGCATTTCGACTTCGCGCGCCGTCAGCATCGCGGTCGGCTCATCGAGAATCAGCACATGGCAATCGCCGATCAGGTTGCGGGCGATTTCAACCATCTGCTGATGGCCGATGCCCAGCTCGCCGACCAGTGTGTCCGGGTCGATCGCGTCGAGGCCGACTTGCGCCATCGCTTCGATCGCCGCTTTACGCAGTTGCTTGCGACTGATCCAGCCACCGTTGCTCGGCAAGTTGTCGAGAAACAGGTTCTCCGCCACCGACAAGGTCGGCAACAAATTGAGTTCTTGCATGACCATGCGCACGCCAAGCTCTTCGGCCTGAGTACGACTGCCCGGGCGATAGTCCTTGCCCTGAAACTGCATCTGGCCGGTGGTCGGAGTGACCAGTCCGCCAATGATTTTCGACAAGGTGCTTTTGCCGGCGCCATTCTCGCCGGTCAGCGCCAGCACTTCACCGCGCATCAGCGTCAACTCGATGCCGGTCAGCACCGGTTGCGCATAGGTCTTACCGATACCGCTGACCGAGAGGACAGCGTTCGGGGCGGAAACTGACATAAAAACTCTCCATGCGCTCGCCCGGACGGACGAGCGCCGTTGTGCCGCCAGAAGACTTACTTGGTGACCAGCTCGACCGGCGTTTCGATCACGCCATTCGGGCCGCTGTCGACTTTCTCGCCTTTGATGATTTTCAGCGCAGTCTCGATGCCGAATACAGCTTGTTTGGCAGCGTATTGATCAGCAGTGGCGAGCACACGACCGTCCTTCAGCATCGGCTTGATCGCGTTGATGTTGTCGTAACCAACGACCTGCACCTGACCAGCCTTGCCGGCGGCACGTACGGCGGAAACGGCGCCAACGGCCATGCTGTCGTTACCGGCCAGCAGTGCTTTGACGTCCGGGTATTCGCTGAGGATCGAGGCGGCAACCTTGTTGCCCTTGTCGATTTCCCAGTCGCCGGATTGCAGCGACACCACTTTGATCTGCGCCGCGTCCATCGCGTCCTTGAAGCCCGCGGTTCGTTGCTGGGCGTTGGTGGTCGTCGACACACCTTCAATAATGCCGACTTCGTCACCGGCCTTGAGCTGCTTGGCCAGGTATTCACCGACCAGACGCGCGCCTTTACGGTTATCCGGGCCTACGAAAGGCACGCTGATGTTTTTGCTTTTGACGATTGCCGGATCAAGTTGATTATCGATGTTGATCACGGTAATACCGGCGTCGACGGCTTTCTTGATCACCGGCACCATGGCCTTGGAGTCAGAAGGCGCGATCACCAATGCGTTGACCTTGGCGAGAATCATCTGCTCGACGATGCGCGTCTGGCCGGCGGTATCGGTTTCATCTTTGATGCCGTTGGAGATCAGATCGAAATCGGCGGAGTGTTCTTTCTGGTAGGCCTTGGCGCCGTCTTCCATGGTCAGGAAGAATTCGTTGGCCAGGGATTTCATGACCAGTGCGACTTTAGGTTTTTCGACAGATTCGGCGAACGCCGAGGAGACAGGTAGCGCGGCGGCGGTGGCAGCCAGCATAGCGACAGCAAGAAGACGTCCAGCGAATGGCAGCTTCATGGGTTCACTCCGATCTTATGATTATTGTGAGCAAAGGTTGCGCTGGCGTAAGCTGCGTGGTCTTCCCTACAAGGGAAACCAGCCGATAAAGTCGCGCAAACGTTTGCGTAGACCGAACTATGCGAATCCCGCCGACATTTGTCAATAAACAGAAATCAGTATTTTGCGGCAGGGCAAGTCATCGGACTCGCCCTCGTCTCATGCCGTGGTATTGACCACGCTGCCGGTGCTCGAACCCTTGGCCATCTCTTTGACCAAGCTGGCCGCCACCTCCATAAGCGCTGCGTTGGTATCGGCGATCTGCCCCTGAATCGACATGACTGCGGTAGTCTTGGCTTCCGGAGTTGGATACTTAGCGGCTTGCGCGGCGGCTAGTTGCTGCTGCTGTTCCTGCAACTGCTTTTGCAGTTCCTGCATGCGCTTGAGCAGCAGTTTTATGGTGACGCTTTGATTGCCGCCGCTTTCAGCCTTGCTCTCTTCCTGCGCCGGCCCGCCGGTTCTCACCGTTTTGCTATCAGCCTCTTCCTTGCCCACTGCATTGGGTGACGCTTCTGCATCCGCTTTGGCCAGCGCATCGATCGTTGCCGCCGTTTTACCACCGATGGTGACCGCGCCGGGGTTGGCAAAACCGACTGTCAGTGACATGTGAAACTCCTGAAAAAATGGATTCCTTGAACAGGCATCGGCCTGCCTGACGCTTTCTTTAATAAGACGCTGGAAACGTCGGACTCCCGACAGGCAATCAACATCGCCATGCTTTTCGGTGAGCCGAACATAAAAGCCCGTTCTGTTCGGAAAGCCGGATATGCACTTGGTTACGACACGCTATCGATCGAATAAATCATGATATAAATCATTAACTTAAACATTTTTCTCAAACACAGTACGAATGGTACAGATCCTGCTCCCTACCCTGCACCCCGGCATCCAGATCGGCCGGGGCGCATCTAGATGAACCTGCATCAGCACCGTCTCACTACTAGAGAGAAAAATAATGAAATCTGCTTTCAACACTTTGGTTCCGGGCGCTTTGGCCCTCCTTATGCTCCTGCCCACCGCCCTCCAGGCAAAAGAAGTCGAAACCCAGACCAAACTCGCCAACGTTGTGGTGCTTGCCACGGGCGGCACCATTGCCGGTGCGGGTGCCAGCGCCGCCAACAGCGCGACGTATCAGGCGGCCAAGGTCGGCGTCGAGCAATTGATCGCCGGTATTCCCGAACTGAGCAAACTGGCGAACGTGCGTGGCGAACAAGTCATGCAGATCGCGTCCGAAAGCATCACCAACGACAACCTGCTGCAACTCGGTCGTCGTGTCGCCGAACTGGCTGACAGCAAAGACGTCGACGGCATCGTCATCACCCACGGTACCGACACCCTCGAAGAAACCGCGTACTTCCTCAATCTGGTCGAGAAGACTGACAAGCCGATCATCGTTGTCGGTTCGATGCGCCCAGGCACCGCCATGTCCGCCGATGGCATGCTCAACCTGTACAACGCCGTGGCCGTGGCCAGCAGCAAAGACGCGCGCGGCAAAGGCGTACTGGTGACCATGAACGACGAGATCCAGTCGGGTCGCGACGTCAGCAAAATGATCAACATCAAGACCGAAGCATTCAAAAGCGCCTGGGGCCCGCTGGGTATGGTCGTTGAAGGCAAATCCTACTGGTTCCGCTTGCCTGCCAAGCGCCACACCATGGATTCGGAATTCGACATCAAGAACATCAAGAGCCTGCCTGACGTAGAAATCGCCTATTCCTACGGCAACGTAAGCGATACAGCCTACAAAGCCCTGGCCCAATCCGGCGCCAAAGCAATCATCCATGCCGGCACCGGCAACGGTTCGGTGTCTTCCCGCGTGGTGCCAGCGCTGCAAGAGCTGCGCAAGGAAGGCGTGCAAATCATTCGTTCGTCCCACGTCAACGCCGGCGGTTTTGTTCTGCGCAACGCCGAACAGCCTGACGACAAGTACGACTGGGTGGTTGCTCACGACCTGAACCCACAGAAAGCCCGCATTCTGGCGATGGTCGCGTTGACCAAAACCAACGACAGCAAAGAGCTGCAGCGGATGTTCTGGGAATACTGATTGACCTTCGCCCGATCATTTCTCGATTGGGCACACTTCACACCACTCGTTTACCGGGCGAGTGGTGTGTCGCTCACAACCCTTCTGCATTTTTCCTACAAAAAAATCGACTCGCCTCACATTAAAATCAAAAAGCCGCTGTCAGAGGATTTTCTTGAATTTTAAGCAGTTGCGAAAATGCCTACAGTTAAATACTGTATGCACGTACAGCTTAATAAGGATAACCTCGTGGCCACCTCCCCTGATGCTCCTGACGCCTTTGAACGCATGGGTATGCGCGTTCAAAAGATCATCAATTCCCCTACCGCACAAAAAGCCAAAGCCGCACTGATCTTCCGTCTGCCGGACGAGCCGATGGATGACTGGGAGCGCTTGCTTGAGGAAATCGACGAGAACGACAACGTTACCCTCGCCTATCGCGACGATGGTGGTGTGCAGATTTTTTGGGTTGTGCCGAAGGAAGATTGATTCAATGAGTGTCCGCTGTTTTGTTCTGCTGTTGTTGTCGTTCATCGCTCTTGGCGCACAGGCCGGAGCGCCACGCACGTTTTCTGAAGCCAAGAAGGCTGCGTGGAAGCTCTACGCGCCACAGTCCACGGAGTTTTATTGCGGGTGCAAATACTCCGGCAACAAAGTGGATTTGAAGGCCTGCGGTTATGTGCCGCGAAAGAACGCCAAGCGTGCGTCGCGCATCGAGTGGGAACACATCGTGCCGGCCTGGCAGATTGGTCATCAGCGCCAATGCTGGCAGGACGGCGGCCGCAAGAATTGCACGCGCTACGACCCGACCTATCAGAAGGCCGAAGCCGATTTGCACAACCTGGTGCCGAGCATTGGCGAGGTTTATCTGCTAGCGGTCATCTGAAAGCGTTTTGTTGACATACCTCCTCCCTGTTCTACGCTTTCAGGTAGTGCTTCAGAGGAGCATGCCAAATGCGTTTGCAAGAAGTGGAGAACATCGATTGGGCAGGAGGAGTGCTTGGGGCTTACGTCCTTCTCAAGGATGGGCAGCTTGAGCAAGACTCAATCATCCTAGCTCCTAGCCTGTATCTATTGCAGGTAGCAAGGCAGAGCCCCGGCAAGCTAACGGTACGTGCTGCCGGGTACGATCTGAAAAAATACTTTGAAGCATTAGCCCAAAGCGGACGCCGATGGCAGGACATCACCGATGGTATGATGTCGGGTTATTTAGAAAGCACGTTACATCATGATTTAGGACTAAGCGAAAAATCGATACAGCGCCATTGCGCGAACTTGAATGGTTTCTACAAGTTTGCAGAAAGTCGCGGCTTGATCAGCCATGCTTGCGACTTCAGCTTCTTATATCACACCATCAATGGCGAAACAAAAATCGGTAGAGGCAAAAAAAACTTTAATCTAGCCCTTAATAAAAAATATATAAACCAAGAAATATTTGAAATTCTTCTTTCTAATGTAAATGAAACTCCAGGTTTCCTGCGGGCACGAGACGAACTAATATTAGAAATCGGCCTGCACATGGGCCTTCGTGCTTCTGAGGTTGTAGATCCTCTTAACTTTAAAATTTCAAAAATAAAAAATACTTTAAACAAAACCGGAGAATCAGGAACTGATTCAACGATAACTAATATTTTCGGGAAAGGAGGCAAGAAACTTCGCGGTGTTGAAATGCATCCGATTATTATTGAAAAAATCAGAAATTTTTTAGAGAAACATCGTCACAGCATACCAGGCGACCAATTAATATGCACAATCGATGGTTTCTCATTATCAGAAAGCCATGCAAGTAGGGTCTTCAATAGAGCAAAAAAAATCTCTATCCCAGCCATAAAAGAAAAAATTAAGGATCTAAGCAAACTTGAGACGGCGCCTTTCACAATATCATTCGCATCGGCAAAATCTTTAACATTTCATTGTTTGAGGCATACGTTCACTACTAATTTAGTTACCTTCTGCTATGCCCATGGGATCGATCCTAAATTCTACGTACCTGAACAGTTAGGTCATTGCGATTGGCGAACTACTAAGCAGTACATTGTGTTCGAGGCGAACGTATATAACCGTGACCAAACACGCAAAAAATTAAGTCCAGTCATGGGTGCATAGATGAATACCCCCGATAGAAATACCAATTCCGAATCTTCATTAAAAATTATCGATAACACTATCGCACATATCGAATACAAAGGTAGATGCAAAAAGATAATATATAAGACAATCTCTATACCCGCCAGATTTAGCACCATGCTTTTTCTTCAAATCATAATTCAATTTTTGAAGAACAAAACTGAAGAAAATTACGAATACCTGTATAAATTTTCCAGTGAAGCTGAGCGTTTTTTTGAATATCTAGATGATCATTACAAAACTCCAAGCGAAATTCCCACCATAGTTCTTCAGCTTTTCGCTACCTATTTATCTAAGGAAAAAAGTCAGAAACCATCCAGTATCCGTACATCATTAGGAATTCTGCAAGTAATGCTGGAGTGGGCGCTTGATGCATCTTGGATGAATACTGTTGACCACAAGGAAAGAGCTTTCTATTTAGCTGTCACGTCTAGTCGCCCCTCTATTCCTAAGTCTGACGAGTTAGATGGGAATGATCCCGCTATGTCAGAGCTTCTGCCATCACATAATTTTGATGACGGACAGCTTCTAATTTCCCTCCAAAGTTTCTGCTTCGGCTTTTTGAAAATATTCCAAGACCATAGAGCGACTATTTTAAATTATTCAGAAGTAAAAGAGCGCTTGGCTGAACTCCAACAGAACCCGACAAAGGATATAGACTGGCACTTTAAACTTCCAAACTCGCAAGACTACGATGCGATTTTTAACTCTATTATATTTAGCCAAAATGAAACATTGATAGAGCGGATAATTTTCTCCAATGAAAAATTTCGAAAGATTAGCCTCGAATCAGAAAGTACCGACTCACTGGAAACCCACTATAAAAAAATAAAAACTTGCGTCAGAACCAAATCCACAGGAACAATTCTACCCATATCAAAACTGACGGAATCCGCGCAGTACTTGACTTTTGAGGGCTTAGACTTACGTAGTCTTCTATCTGCTTGTGAGGCTGAAGAGATATGCCTTAGGTGGCTACTCGCAAGTGACCGAATTCAGCTCTCAGGTCAAGAATTGCTGACTTTGGAGGATGTGGATGTAACAGTTACTCATGCAACAGTGAATTACCTCAAAAACAGGGCAGAACCTAGAGAACGTGTATCAACAATGCATCATAGGGCAAGCTGGCAATATAAAATCCTATCGTATTATAAAAAACTAAAAATTCGCTTTGACGAGCTATATCCAACAGTAGCACAACGACCTGGCATGTTCTTTCAATATGAAACCCCATTCTCACGCCGACAGAACCTAAGCTCGATTTCTTACCGCCCATTATTTTTGGCTTGCTGGCCTCAAACCCACGCCGCTATCACGATAAACGATAGCAATCCAGGGGCAGATTACTTTCAAAAGTATTATCAACTTCTCATTCAAAAAAACAGCGTGCATTACCGTAACCGAAAAGCAGCAAATTCTCCCCGCTTAGACTGTGATATTGATGATGCGCCTCAAAATAATTCGGGAGAAATCACCAATACGTCTTTAACGGCGAATGTAATAGGGGTATCGCGCACAATCGTTAGCTATGACCATCCCGTGTCTACTTCTCCCTATGACCGCTTCTCTCGCGTCGAGGTTTCTGCAGACTCTACCGCACACACGCCTTGGACGAAAGAGTTCATCTACAAGCATCGTAGCATGACAGTTCATAGAATCACGGCACGAGGTAATTTTGTTGAAGCGGTAGGCCATCTCCAGGTCGTCGATGCTCAGAAACTAGCGTTTCTCGCCGAAAAAACCAAATGCATCACACTAGACGAAATAAACGACGTTCTGGGTCTAAAAATCAACCTATTTTCTAAAAACGCAATATCCGATTTCAATTATTTGGTAACACAACTCGAAGCAAAAAATTATACCTGCACGCCATTTGGTTATTTTCAATCAAAGAAAAACAAGAATAGAATTATTATTATACTACCAGTAACAGCTGCTCTAATAATCTCATATAAATTTACATGTGAGAGTGAACTCACAAAGGCAGACAGTGCCGAACGAAGAATGGATATCGCATTAAAATATGCCTATGCTGACTTTATTCTTACTAAATTCGACCAGCGTACAATTGAAGAAGGCAAGTCAATTTTAGCAACGCATAAGCTTCCGACGCCCTTCATTTGAGGTGCATAATGGCTACTAAAAATACCTTTGGCGACGACAAACTACTGATTCACGATATTATTACTAAAAAAAATAGATCAATCACTTTTGACTGGCAGTGTAATAACAACAAACGCCATTGGGCGCAGCAGTTGCTTCTGCAAACATCCTGCGTGGTAGGCAATGATCGCAAAGGGCCCATATTAGTAAAATCGGCAACACAATTCTGGAACACCACTCAACTTTTGAAAAAATTATGTGAACGTTGGGAGATATCAAATCCTCACAAGCCTCTTTGGAACTGGAGCAGACATGAGATAATTGAGCTTCTGAGACTACTCATGCAAAGGAATCAAAACAAAAATGGTGAAATACCTTTTTATTCATATAGCGTTTTTTCAAACTTCACTTCGCTACTTAGCCTGAGCAATTCAGCGAAAGCGCTCGGTAAAATCAATGATGGATGTAGCTTTCCCATAACAACTAAAATCAAACGAGAGGCTGCAGAGTCGCTGTTGACTTATCATGGCATTACATACGGCGAATGGATGCGCGGTGAAAGTTATCCTGCTGTTCCATTCTGCATAGCTTCTTTCATGCTATCCAGATCAATTGACATTATTGAATCCACCAAAACTCAAATTGCGGAATGCATTTTTGAGACGTGGCGATCAAACTACCCCATCGATATTAACTCGTGGTTTTCCAGAGATGGCAACCATGACATAGTCGGTCGCTTTCATACTTCCCAAAATGACTATTATGGATTAAATTCGTTGCTTAAAAGTCGAAATTTATTTATATCTTGCTTACCATGGAAAAACTCTAAAGAGTTCATGAGTTGGTGCGACAAAGTCATCGATGCCGCGTCAATAATCTGCTTTACTCAAACAGGCCATCGCTACTCAGAACTTATTTCAGCTCGCTCCACCGATCAAGGTACTAATCCTACAAATGGTACGGCATTATTATACGAGAACCTGGACAAATCATATGGAGGTATCCGAGTTCCCCGGCCAATACCTAAGCTGACTAAAAAAGCGGTAGACATCGCGTGGAATCTTTCATTTTTCGACTCAACCAATCAGCCTCTTTGCGTAATTCATAGAACCAATCGCGTCAATATCAGCCAAGACCTCATAGGAGGTAGTCCTATTCAAGATAAATACTTAACCAACGGTTATGGTTTTGATCATATAACTCTCATAGCTAGGATAAACCGATACTATAAGGAAGAAGTTTTAGATTTGGTACCAGAAGCGAAAACCGTCCACCCCAAAATAACATTTCATCAATTTAGGCATTCATTCGCGGAGTTCGCGTTACGTAGGTTTGATGAGGATGTACGGGAAAATATTCGCGAACATTTCGTTCAAACTAGCTATACATCGACAGATATATATCTTAGAAATAAACTAAATGAAGAAGTCCGCTCCATTGCTGAAAAAAACTACCTTTACGAGATTATAGGAAAAATAGCAGAGGGAGTATTGGACGAAAAGTTCTGGGGCCCTGCCTATATCAGGCTTAAAAATGAGATAAACAAAATACAGTTTCTGACTCTCGAAGAAGCTGAGAAGCAGTACCTAGGGCTGATCGATACCATTGAACGGATTGTAGCGTTCGAATGGGGATATTGTGTATATTTTAAAAATTCAAAGCGCGAAGCTCGTTGCCGAGATCCGCAAACCGGAATTCCGCAAATAGAAGGGGGAGCATGTGCAGAGCGTTGCACTGGGTGCCCTAATAACATGGGGAACACTATCCAAAAGGACAACCTAATTCGCTGTAGCATTCTTCATTCTGAAATCGCTGCGAACCATGAGATCAAAGCTCTCGCAAAAATTAGTGAAAACATGGCTTCACAAATCTCCAAAAGAATTGGTGTTTAATCATGGTAATCCGGCTCAGCGACTTTCGAACTCCTCCGCCACCTCGTGAGATACCAGACTGGGTAAAAACTCAAACTACTAAAAAATTATTTAATGCGGCAATCGACGAGTTTGAAATAATTAAGCAGAAGGCAAAAACACCTGCCAACCTTAAAATCAAAGAGCGTCACATAGTATTGAGGCAACTCGCATTACGATGTGGCGTTAGCCCAAGCACCATAACCCAACGTCGTCAACCTGACTTGATAGCACTCATTCAATCATTAAATTCCGATCTTGATATGTTTTTTCAAAGCGCAACAGCGGCCAGCTACTCTAGTGGTCGGAAACTCACAAAACAAGAACTGATAAGGCAGAACCGGGAACAAAAGCTTGAAATAGATCGTTTAACAAACCTTCGCTTAGTAGAGGCATTAAGCAGTGTGCTTGATAGTGAAATTCTCGAAAATAGCCGTACACAGGTCGTGACAATTAATCAGTTAAAAGAGGAAGTGCGCAGGCTCAATCGGGTTATCGCAGAGCAAGGGTTACTGAACCAACGATATATTGATAACGCATAGTAAGACTCTTTTGAAGTATCTGTTTACAGTCAGCCAGACGGCTTTGAATCGCATCGCACTGACCGTTCGTCGCCAGATCCAAACACGTCAAAAAACAGGCACATTATAAATCAGTAACTTGCATGACAAAACCTGCCGATTAAAACGTATATTGATAGCCAGAGTCTATCATTTGATTGCCATCAATAAAATAGTGAATTATACCTAATTGACTGCTTCAAAAGCGCAGTTTGAGTTAGGTGTATACATGGCCAAAGACTGGGGATACAAAGACACAATTCTGAACTCTCTCGCACAAGCTGCGTTCCTCGATATGGGCAGTGTGGAGCAGCTTGAGTTGCTGACGCATACCGCAATATTACTCTGGAGATTCGATGATAATATTCGGCCTTGCGCACCGTTGGATCTAGCTGAAAATCTTTGTAAACCGTTAGAAACATGGCTTCCCCCGCTTGTTCTGCTAGGCTTCAGAGGAGCTTTGATTGTTAACGGCGCTCCTCATGTAACAGCGCACGAAATTCTGCTAGAGACGAGCTCCAATCTTTTAGTTGATCGAGATAAGGAAATCGATAAATTAGTACAAACAGCTAACCAGGCCTGCGGCGCGAAAAATTTCAGAGAGCTGGTAAACACTTACAAAACGCCTTCTGTAGTTGATCAAAACACGAATATCCCAAAGGGATTATTTGACAGGATTTACAGGCCTGTTTCAATATCGAATTACGAAGGATATCTGCCTGTTTGCCCTGTTTGCAAATCACGGCCTTACATAAGCAATGACCGCTATTACTGCGAGTCTGTTATTTGTAATCAACGAATTGGCTATGACATTCAGACCTACAAATCCATTCCATTTCGGACTTACAGACTTAGATTATCCAAGGTTGTCGCCGTACAACCTCACGAACACTCAATCCTTTACTCTAAAACCGTGGCGATGCCGCTTCACATGGAGTTCAATATACGCTCTAAACTCTACCAACTGAACAGTATTTACCCTCGACTAGAGTTCCATGAAAATGCCACGTCCCCAGGATTCATCGCGACGTACGGCTCGCTGCAAATTAAAATTGAGCCTATCGCCCTTAGAAGGCCAGCGTCTATTTTAGAGTATTTCTCGAACAGTCCTATCCAGCACAAGTATTTAATTATCGTCCCCTCTGCCCACAAACATTTATTTAGTGGATTTAAACGAAGCTCGCTCACTAATTACGTTGTCGGCACTGCAAGTGGTTTCACGACAACTTTATCAGCTTACTTCAACCTAAAAAAACCTGACCAAATTCCATTAAGGTAAAGTGTCCCACCTCCTCCTCTGGCCATCCTGCTTCCTGCGTCTCGCGGTGACACCTGAAGGCGCTGATTACCTTAGTCATCAACGGCCTACCAGATTATAAGTCAGCGGCTCCGTTTAAGATTCTTGCCCCATGGACTTCCAGGACATCTTAGCGCCCAATGACATCGCAACACGCCATATTCTGAGGGTCGAATGATTTGGCTGTTATGGTGCATGAGAACCGCCAAAACCGGCACCACCCTCAATAATGCCGACATTGAAATTGGGCGGAGCAATGCTCATAGTTTTTCCACACCTTGGGTTTAGATAATCTTCACGCATCGACAGACTTCGTAGGTGAGCCAAGATGAACAACAAACAACGTAAGCTCCTAAAACGGGTACGTGAGAATGGCCACATCAGCATAAATCTCGCCGCCAATTGGGCCCATGTTGAGCAACGTACTTGGCGGTCGTGGGAGGCTGGCGACGACAAGGAGACAGCCCGCTCTCCCTCCCCTGCTGCGTTGTGGAGTTTCTTCGCCCGCTCTGGTCTCGAAGTACAGACTCTTGAGGAAGAAACTATGCGCAAGCCACGCGGCTTGGCGTTTTCTATTTCGAGCTCCAAAGGTGGGGTTGGCAAAACCCCCATCACCCTCAATGTTGCGGCCTGCTTGATAGAACTAGGTTTTCGCGTCGCGATAGTGACAGACGACTTGGTATTCCGCTGTGCATGTGAGGACGAAGAGCAACCGAAGCCAGGTAGCTTGGTCAGCAAAGTTGACTTCTATGATGAGCTCGACCTGATTACCTTCCCCGCCGCAGTAAAGCAGCGGCGCAGGGAGATGCGTGAGCAGCTGGCCAGCCTGCCACCGCATGAGGAGGCAATCTTCCGCTCGCATCACGCTGAGGCGCTCGAAGCTCTGGAACGTAAACAGCGAGCTACCGAAAAGCTCAAAGAGCTTATCGCCAGATACGACTACGTGCTGATTGATATGAATCGAACTACCGAGCTGATACGGCGATTCTCTAACCTGGTCGCAATCATCATTGACACGAACTGCTGGATGTCCGTGCGCAGTGCCAAAAAGTTTGCTTCCGCTCTGCGTCAAATCAAATGTCGTGAAACGACACCTAGCTATTTTGGCTTGCTCACCCACTGTGACGTAGGCGGTGTGAGTAAGGAGCTAGAAGAGTTCATTGGTGATCACTTAACGCTAGACAATGCGCAGAGCGAACGACTCGATGCGGCGAGGCACGCAAGCTGCCGAGCCCGTGAGCGCGTACTGGAGCAGATCGAGACACTCGACTTCCCGCATCTCAAAACTGAATTAACCAGTGCCTTCAGCATAGCGACTGATATGTACGAACAAAATGCTAGCGACCCACAAGAATGTGGTTACTTTGATTCCCTCCTAGACTTCGCTCCAAGATCCCACGCTGCCCGTGAAATTCGTCGACTCACTGACGAACTGATCAACTGGCGCCTATAGGATTGCACGATTACGGCGCCCTCAGAATCGACAAAGAAGACGTCCTGGGTGTGCGCCTGGCCCTTCACAACCTCCACGGTGAGTTCTTTGGTCATAAAAAAACGATGCGTATTCGTTCAGCGCATTTTAATGCGCTGTCACCCATCACACGCTATAACCATTAACGCCCCCTGAGGTAGGCAGTCGCTCAAACTATCATATTTGCTTCCTTCATTCGTCCTCAGGGGCGGCCCTAATGTAATACCCTCCCCCCCAAAGCCTTCCACAGTATGAGGGAACGTCATTCGGACACTGCGAGTGCAGCACAGCGAAATAACTGCTCCGGATGCCAAACCTTTCTTGTAACTGCTTGGAGAGCTCTACGGCTATGTCTTGGCGCTCACGGAGATCTCGGTGAGGATCCAATTCGTCCAGAGAAGCGAGATAGCGTCCCTGATCGTTCACCTTGACCCGACCCGTCTTTATCAAGGCCCTAACGTATCGGTGGGTATTATCCTCAAACCAGAGCCAGCAGCCCCCTTTTTCCACTACAGTTTTCTTGGGAGTCGAAGATTCAAAAGTCAACAGACGAGATGAAAAATCGAGCCAAGAAACGTGAGCCTCCAAAGTTGAAATTGCCATACATGATTTGAAATCAAAACAGGCCTCGGAGAAGGCAATTCGCATATCTTTCTCGCCTAGATCACCGATGTTCGCTGGAAGCATGTCGCAGACTAGGATGTGATCAAAATGTGTTTCCGAAACGACTCCCCTGTCGATCAAAGAAAGAATGTCGTACTGAAGTTTACGGGCCGCCGCCAGGTTCGGGACTACCACACCAATTCCCGACCATTTTTTCTGGGATAGCTTAAGTCCAGGGATAGTGTTGCCTTCCACCCCATCCGTCTCAATCTTATCGATACAACGATCATAGTTTCCGGGGTAATGCCAGCGCCACTCTGAACTCCAATTTAACTGATCAGAGAGGTTATCTTCGGCGCCGACGTATCTGAAGTGATTCTGGACATCCTCACGTCCCTCCAGCTGAAGCGCCGTTTTGTCCTGCAGGTTCGTCTGCCCATTAGGCCAAGGAGCGAATGGCCTAATGCCGCCCTTCTCCGCGATCTCTTTTGGGAAAGTGAGGGCGTATTGAGTCGCTGCCTCATTGTTCGGACGTAAACGATCGCGTACAGCGATCAAGTCAGCAAGATTGAAGTTCGTAAAGCACACGGCCGGTTGCGAGCCATGAATAGCCCTCTTGCCCTCCCTGATGCCAAAAGTGGCCCAAAGGTGTCGGAAACGCACAGCAACCCTGAGAAGAAAACCAGCCGACCATTGGTCATCATCATTCTGGCAGTTCAGTGGGAACCCTTCAGGGACAAACTCCGGACAAGACTTACCAGTCAGATCAACATTTCGAAAATAGTGCGCAATACGTGGAGTAGTCCTCAAGTCGATTTTTTTAGGCATCTCATAGGGCTCCACTTTCCAAGGGCAATGTACCGACACCTTCAAAGTATTTTTGAAGGTTGTGAATTTAGATTAACTAGCCGACTTACAAAACATAGACGCAAGCAACCAACGACGCAAGTATCCCACCGACATTTTTCTAAAATTCTCCGACCCCATTAATAATATAAATATTGAAACATCAAAATAAATTGCCTCGACAGCCATCAATAAAGCAGGAAATAACGATATCATTAATTTTCAAAACCAATCTCCACTACGCTATAAAAATATCAATATTGTGAAAACTAGATAGCTGGAGAGGCAGCAAATTAATTGGATTTCACAACTTGGAAACAGCGTAGAAAGCCCTAACCACGCCTTGATCGGTTAAAGCTTTTAAATGGCGCTGAGCATTTCTTCGCGACTTGGCTAGTGTCCTGGTTCCTGGCCGGATACAAAGACCCCTGCAACGGACGGAAACATTAATCCAACCGCAAATCGCTGTCCTGCCGGCGTCACCTGCTGAAAGCCTTGCGGATTGACTACCCTGACACTCGAAGATAACGAACATGGAATGTTTGTTATGCAGAGATCTGTCCATGCCTATCGATTTATTTTCCCCTCAGGTCGCTGCCTCTGCTCAGCACCCACTCTTTCAGATGATGAAAGGTGACCATTACAACCCTGAACGCGCCGTGCTGCCTCAGTGGGCTGAGGGCTTTGAAGATCGTGATCGGAAATTCGTCAGAGACTTCAAACCTCCTCGAATCGTCATTCTGGGAGCTGTACCTGTTTGCGGCTCTGCGGGAATGGGGTCTACTGAGTGATCTTCGTTACCATGCGCCTGACTTCGTCGTAAAAGGGTCAGCACCATTTTGCCTGGAGGCAACGACCGCGAATCCGCCGGCTGGCGGGCAGCCACCATATGGTTTCTCTATGACCCTTCCGCCAACAGATTTCACCGACTTCAATATCGAATCCACCTTGAGGATTTGCAACAGCTTCGATACCAAGGTCAAGAAACACAGAAACAGCTACTCAAAACTCGCCCACGTTCAAAACAAACCGTCATCGGCATTGCATCATTCAACAGACCTAACGCACATTTTGCAGCTGGGCTGCCCAATCATGGCAGCACTCTATGGGTTGTACCATGACGAGTCAGCTACAAGACCCGACGATGTTTATGTACAGCCATACAACGTTACTGCGGCCCCGAAGAATGCCAATACGAACATCGACGTAGGGTTGCTCTGCGATGACACTTATACCGATGTATCTGCGGTTGTTTATAGCAGCCTAGATACGTGGGGAAAGCTTAGAGCCTTGGCCGAGAATCCAGACGTTCTCTCGGTGTACACTACGCTCCACCCCAGGAGGCTGATACCAGTCGTGCGCACCTCGCTGAAACAGGACTACAGCGAACATCTGATGGATGGACTGTACGTGCTCCACAATCCCGTTGCTCGGAATCCTATTCCTTCCGTGCTACTGAGTCATCCCAGAGTGTGTGCAGTAAATGTCGCCTAGGATGGAGAACTCATCATCAATTCCCCGGATGATTTTTTGCTATTGAGGGTGTTGAGCTCCATAAACCGATGACCGACATGGGCATTCCGATGATGAACTCGGTGAATTGCCCTTCCGTCGGCAGACGTTAAGCCGTGCGTATAATGCGCACCCCCTAATCTCCCAATGGTTTCCAATGAAAAAACTGCTGTCCGTAGTAACGCTCACCCTCGCAGTAATTACCCCCGCCTTCTCTAACCCTCCCTCGACCTTCTCCGAAGCTAAGGTCATAGCAAAGCAGAAGATCTACCTCGACCAGGCAAACAGTGCAATGGGCGAGCTGTATTGCGGCTGCAAATGGACATGGGTTGGTAAGTCGGGTGGCCGGATCGATGCTGAATCTTGTGGCTATCAAGCCAGGAAACAACAGAACCGCGCTGAACGGACTGAGTGGGAGCACATTGTTCCCGCCTGGACGTTCGGTAACCAGCGTCAATGCTGGCAGAACGGAGGTCGAGAACATTGCGTTAATGATGATCCGGTATTCCGAGCAATGGAGGCAGACCTGTTCAACCTCTATCCATCCGTTGGGGAGGTGAATGGCGACCGCAGTAATTTCAACTATGGAATGGCCACCGGGGTCGCACCGCAGTATGGACAGTGCAAGACCCGGGTTGACTTCAATCAAAAAGCTGCAGAACCGCGTGACGAGGTCAAAGGCCTGGTCGCTAGGACTACTTTTTACATGTTCGACAGATACAAATTGAGCATGTCTCGTCAGCAGCAACAGCTTCTGATGGCTTGGGACAAGCAGTACCCGGTTTCAGCGTGGGAGAAAGAGAGGGATCGACGCATTGCCGCAGTTATGGGGCATTCCAATCCATTCGTTACCGGCGATCGTCACTGGACGCAAGGATACAAGGTGATTGGTGATGGAGTGGTTAGCGCCCTTCCCGTTAGTCCTCCACGAGCCGCAGCCCAGCCAATCCTAGCGAGCGTGACCGGGGTCAGTACGATCATTGGTAATAGAAAGAGTCAGGTGTACCACCTCTCAATGGGGTGCCCTAGTTATGGTCAAGTATCGGCGAAAAACCAAATTGCATTTGATTCTGAATCTGATGCTCGTGCGGCGGGTTATCGAAAGGCGGGCAACTGTAAGTAGCTGCTCCTCACGGAGAAAATGCAGGTATGGCAGTTAGACTACTCAGAGCTTTATGGGGCAAGGAACACCTTAGCGGAGGGCAAATGCAGGCATGCTCTCTCCCTCCAGCTGAAAGCAAAATGAGAAGCTTAGAGATCGGACTGAAATTACTGACCAGCCAGAGCTGATGCACACCGCCGATGCAGCCATGCGTTTGAAAGCCGCTCGCGAGCAGTAGCTGAAGCTACAAACCAAGCTGTTTACCCTACTAGCATCCGGTCGATCTCGCAGCTCGCGAGACTCAGGCGTAATGAGAATGGTGTGTCTGAGCTCTGAGCCGAAATCAGCTTTCGCCGTAACATTAACCTTGATGAGCGCTTAGCGTGCCTAAATCGGTTTGCCTGGAGAAGAGAAGGGAAGGGAAGGCCAAAGCTGGCCTTCCTTTTCAGGGCGGCTGCAGCGTTGAGATCTACCGGATTCAGGTGAGCTAGGCTTATCGTTAGACCGAACTTCTTGAACACAGCATGTTTGCGACCCCGCAGGGGGCAGGTTGGCAGGTTGGCAGGTTCATTATTACCGACGCTCGTCCCTCCAGCACGGGGCTTTGCTCGCCAGTTAGCTAAACAAGAGGGATTTCATAGCGACATATGCAAGCGCCACCATACAGGCGAGATGAATCAACAAAAGTACGGTGGGATTACGAGTAAGGAGAAGTAATGGAGAAGGCGCAGCGCGCCTGACTAGAATATTCATGCCCCCGCTCACTATGATTAGGAGAAACATGGTGACGATAAATAACGCAAGGAGACCAAACTCTTTACATTCAATCTTGATCTGGAAAGCAACCAAGATAAATGAGGACAACATAGTAACTGCGGCCCCTAACAACCACAAAGAAAGATCGCCAGCAAGACGGCGGATTACGCCCGCAACCCGCCCTTTCATGCGATCTTTATTTTCTTGTTTTTCGACAGTCTCTTCCAGATCTTTAAAAAGCAGGGCGGGAAGACAAAGGAGTAAAGCCGCGCTACCCAAACTGTTTACCAGTTTTACGAGTGATTTCCCCATTCGGTCAAGGTAATCCAGCGGGTCAATGGCCATAACGGCGATAGCGTAGTACGCCGCAAGCGTTGAGATCAACGCCCAAACAATTGCTCTGAAGATCAAATCGCGGTACAGCTTGCGTTTCAGCCAGTCATCAAATTCGTTTTTATCAGTTGCCACTTAGTGCTCGCCCCATTTGGAGAATCAATGAAGGCCAAATGATATCACACAACCTGACAGCTCAATCCTTGGTGTAAAAGATTCAATAAATCGAATCGCACCACCTACTAGGTTTGCTTGTGTGCAGCACGATCTGATTATGAAGCTCAGCGGAAACAGAGAGCTCTTGTACCTTTTTCAGGTCGACTGGAAGAATAGGCACTTCGGCTTTGTTATCGTCTGATAGATCCGTGTAACGCCAAGCAAGCTCGCGACCAGACAATGGTTTGGACAATGGCCGGTCACCGAATAGGCTCGCTCTCTCAAAACAGCGACGAAACAAATTCCGCAATCGGCTGCGGCAACAGGTCTTGAGGGTGATCCCCACCTAACGTAGCCAGTCCGCTGCTACCTTTGATGATCCCAGAGCTTATGACGGCGCCCGTTTGAACCTGGATGACTTCGACCTTGATTTCCACTTTATCTGAAATCATCGACCATTCTGTGGCTCGATCTTCCCAATGCAGGATGGTCGGGAAGATCAAAATATCTTGCTCTGCCCCCTGAGCCTGGTTGATAGCATCCTGATAGTTTTCGGCCAAACCACCGATGCGCACCAGGTGAGACTTGGCACTGGCGGCGTTGTAGATGATCTTCGCGGTGTTACGACCAGAACCGCTGTAGACGTTATCACCGTATTCACCATCTGCGGGCGTCGTGATGAAGATCCGGTCACTGGTTGTAATACGAGCTGAGCCATTTTGTTGTGGTGACCAACGATGTGAGTCCGCGCAACCTGCGAGCACCGTCACTAAAGCGAGAATCATGGGAACGCGCATCAACACTTCCTTGTAAGGGCCGGAATGGCCTGAACGAAATATAACAAACCCACCGTTTCCCAGTGAATAAACGTACGCGGGCTAACGCATTCATACGTTCTGGAAACATCATTGATCAGATGGGGGGCCCGCGTCTTTCAAGCCTGGATAATCATCGAGCGCAATCCCCGCATCACCATCATTAGTCTGGGTGGGCCCGGGCCTATGAATCACCCCGGCCTCAGCATCTGCACGCATTTGTTCGAGTTCTTTGACGAACGCTTTGTCTTGAACAGTGGGCTTACTGGTGTACCGCTTACGCTCAGGTTCGGGCTGCGCGGCATACGTCGTGACCGCATCAGGATTGGCCTGCAGCTTTTCTTTTACTTGAGATTCCAGCAGCGCGCGAAGCGCATCTTTATCTGGGCGCGTTAACACCTTATTACTCCATTACCAAAAATTGGCCCTTAATAATGAGCTGGGGCCATGGGTAACTAGCGATTGGCGAGGTTCAGAGGTGTCGTGCGCCTCATAACACTGCCTGGATCGGTACTGCAGATCAGACCGACTGGAACACTGTCACAGACTCCCGTTCTGAAAGGACGCTTCGTAGGCGCTCCACATTAAGCCATTGGCACACGTTTTCAGCTTCTACTCGGGTCTGATAGGTAATCTTGAGCCGTAGCGTCTCCTCATTATCGAAGAGGTTGAAACCTATCGGTGCAGTTTGGCAGTAGAAGCGCGTTCCGTTACGGACAGACCCCATCTCTTCCGGGATTGCAGGCACTACAACGAATTTCGACATCATTTTCACGTCCTCTGAGTGCCATCTCCACTATTAACGGCCAGAAGCCACCACGGCAAGAACTCCAGACCAGTTTCTGATGAAAACCATCGATCAAAGGAAAGGCAGTTGGAGTGTAACAAACGTGGGTGATCTCCTATGTCCTCGTACCCGGGGGGTGGCGCGAGCTAGCTCCCAGGTAATGTTCTGCTTTCACCCCCCTATCTGTCCCATAGGTAGCTCGTGAAATGTGGTCATAAATTGTCTCAGCTCAATTCGAGTTGGGTGTTGGAATCGATGCGTGTTATCGGTATCTCTTAACGACAATTATCGCCAGGGACGCATCATGCAGCCAAGATTTAAGCTTATCGAGACGACCAGAATGAACGTCGGCAGTAAACGATACAGGGTCGTCGATTAAGTAGAGGGCGGCTCAGCCAGCAAGCATGGGGTGTTCGAGGATAGACCGGAGGCAGATGCGCTTTGCAGCACGTTGAATGACGAGCGTTCGAAGGCGCCTGCCGGCAGTTCTTGAATGTGAACTGCTATCTGGCCCCCCTCTCCCCGCTCACTACGCCCCTATCCAATTGAAATCCTAGATATTTTTTAAGAAAGTGCCAGATAATCTCTATATACCAGCGTGGTACATAGACTTTATATGGAAGGCATCCTTCCAGAGCCTGGCGCTCCTGGCACCCGATGAGCAGCAAACCCTGCGCTTTCGCAATCCACCCCAGCACAAAGACAGTCAAAGCGGCCTTTTTTATGAAGTTGTCCCGTCCTGAATAAGGTTCACACATTCAGACTCACGCCGGCCTTCCCCGCCAAATGCAGGCGATATAATATCACCACCCAAAAAACCGGCATGGACAGCAAGACTGATGAGCGAAGGTTACGAAATTGATTTCTTACCAGTGGGCAAAGGGAAACACAGCGGAGACGCGCTGGCACTGCGATGGCTAATGAATGGGCGTTACTACGTCATGGTCTACGATGGCGGAGATCAGGACGCGGGCCGCAGCCTTGTTCGACATATCAAAGAGTTTTACGAAACCGATACGGTTGATTTCGTCGTCAACTCACACCCCGACAATGACCATGCCAGTGGCCTTTCCGTCGTCCTCGAAGAGCTCAACGTTAAAGAACTCTGGATGCATAGGCCTTGGCAATACTCGTCCGAAATCCTTCATTACTTTAAAGATGGCCGAATCACCGATGCCAGCCTGGAGCGTCGCCTCAAGGAAAAAATGAGTGCGGCCTACCGGCTAGAGCAACTGGCTATCGAGAAAGGCATCACAATAAATGAGCCGTTTCAGGGCGAGCAGATTGGGCCCTTTACCGTGATGTCACCCGAAAGGGATTGGTATGTCCATGACTTGGTGCCGAAATTTACCAAGACCCCGGAACTGGCGCCGATTGACCTCCTGATGGATGGGGTGGCTGCGGCAATGGAGTCTGTGAACG
This sequence comes from Pseudomonas sp. 18058, assembly GCF_902706155.1. Lineage (NCBI taxonomy): Bacteria > Pseudomonadati > Pseudomonadota > Gammaproteobacteria > Pseudomonadales > Pseudomonadaceae > Pseudomonas > Pseudomonas sp. 18058. The sequence goes on along the minus strand of NZ_CACSJY010000040.1, from coordinate 9,934 downwards.
AAATGGCGGCGTATGCTGCCGATAAAAATATGATCGACTCATGGGACATCGAGTTTCTTCGGGAAAACGTTAAGACGTCGGCTGAGAACGATAGCTCGTGCGTGCTGTTCGGGAGAATCGCCAATCGCGGCATCCTGCTGACGGGGGACGCAGGCGTTCAGGCCTTGCAGCAATGCCTTGACTACGCTCCGTTCGCCGGCGCGACATTCCCTGCCGATCTCAACTTCATCCAAATCCCTCACCATGGCGGCCGCCACAACGTCTCGACGAAAGTGCTGGACGAGCTTCTGGGAACGAAAAAGAGTCATGATGATGGGCAAACCCCATTCATGGCGTTTGTTTCAGCATCTAAACTTGCCCCCACTCATCCGAAGAAAATGGTGACCAATGCCTTTATTAAAAGAGGGGCGAAAGTGTATGCCACCAAGGGACAGTCGATTCGTCATGCGCGAGGCATGCCAAAGAGAAATTGGAGTGCCCTCACCCCGATCGATTTCTCGGAACTGATCGAGAAGTGGTGATACCGCGCCGAACACCTGACACGTTCTCGTGCCTCTCTGCGTCAACGCCAGCGCAAGCGAGGTTCGAGGAAGTGTAAAGGTTGACTACGGCACAGGTGACTGGGCAACAACACGCATTAAGCCCCTCAGAGCGCAGCAACATCTGCATCAAATATCGATGTCCGCGCCAAAAGACATCACTGACTGCCACTTAATGGACGACGATGGTGCTCCTACTTATTGTTGCTTATTTACTGATGCTTCTGTTTTTTGCCACGTATTCCATTGGAAGCATGGCACTGGGTTGGCTACCACAACCGTATGAGGTGATCAGAATCCCTCTGATGTGCGGCGCAATCGCCTGTGTCGGTGGATGTGTTTACTGTTTACGCGCCATCTACCTGAACAAAAGCGTCCGCAAAACCTGGGATCCCGCGTGGCACACTTGGTATTTCCTTCGCCCCATCACCAGTTTGGCTTCAGGCGCAATCAGCTATTTGTTCCTGAAGGCAGGCCTGCTTGTCTTGGAGTCGAAGACAAGCACGGATTCCAGCGATTACGGTTTCTTTGCATTGGCCTTTATCGCGGGTTTCAACGTCGATAAATTTCTTGCCAAGATTGAAGACGTCGCGAGAGCAGTCTGGGGTATAGAAAAAACAAGAGCCTCAAGCTCCACCGCTGTTGAGAACCCTGATCAGAAAGCTGATCTAAACGCTGATCAGAAAAAATGACGGCACCCTTGCTACGCCCTCACAACGCCCAACGATGCTGATGAGCCCTAAATGAACGGCGGTGCTTAGGCCTCCCTAAAACACCGCGCGCTCCCAGCATCAAGACCTGTTATTCGCCAGCCCCCTCCAGGGACTTTGATGCTGATTTTCGCGATCGTGGGGTCGGCAGCGATGGGAGGCACTCAAACAAGCGCTCTGCATAAGCAATCCCCATGCGTTTGACCGCAGCGGAGTCAAAGTAGAACAGCCAGGCCATGAGCAGAGCGCTTGAAATCAGCAGCGTCAAACCAGCGGCGAGTCCCGGGTCAGCAAAGTGGATAAGATCAACCTCGGGAGGCTTGACCCGAAGCACCCCGGCTATCAGACACCCATAGACCAGGCCAGAAAGGCAAGAAAGGATGCCTACAACCTTCATCGCCACCATGTTTCGATGAAATCCGTAGGCTATATTTTCCTTCAAAAGAAGCTTCTTGTTGGTTCGAGTCAGTTCCCGAAGCCGCTTAGTTGCCCCGACGTAGATGTCATCGGCCTTTTCCGGATCCGCTGCCTCCTCCTCAGCCGTTGGCATCGCTATACCCAGCTTCAAAGTAATAGCGTCGTGGTACCGCTTCTTACTGATGCTGTCCAAAATCTTTTTTTCTCGGTGACGCAATGCCAAGGTAGTCGGCATGCCGCCCCACCGTGCCACCAATTTCTCTTCGAGCTTCTTACCCCTGCCTCGCGCAACACTCGCCAGCGCATAGATCGCACCACAGCCGCCGAGCAATCCGATAACACTGGTCAGCACGGGGTGTTTGGCACCATAGACGCACAATAATGGGACAAGGAGTGGTAAAGAGACCAACAGCCCAGGAATCACCCTCGCCTTGCGTTCGTAGGGATCCTTTACCAGCTCGAATATCGCAATCATGAACACAGCCTATGTTTTTAAGCCATCAATGTATGGCTGAATGTCAGCCCGGTTTTTTAGAAAAATATGTTGTATGACGGGATCATCAGATTGCTCGTTCATTAGGCCAAGTCTTTTAAGCGTATAAAGTAAAAACGCTTGGCGACAAGGGAGCTCTGCCTCTCCCCGGATCATTCCATAATCCAGCTCAATTACTCTTTTCTTTGAAAGCTCTAACTTAGGATTGGCAGCAAGTACTAAGGTTACCCAAGTATGCCAGTGTGCATCGTCACTCGCATCAACGTATTCCGGCGCAAAACCTTCTAAATTCAGTATTCTCGCCAAAACAAAGTCATTGAAACTTTTGCGCCGGTGACAATAAGCCCTTACATGCCAACGAAACCCATCGAACCCTAACGAATGCGGCGACAACAGTCTTGCAGACTCGTCGAGAGAAGACATCGATTGATAGTTAACGAATATGGACAGCTTTTCCCGAATCGCTTTAACTACAGCAGCTACTATCGTCTCGTTCAAATTTCTACCAGGTGTCGGCACCAGGACTGTTTCAGGGACAACGCCAATGAAACTACTTGAACCATCGAGTACACCGGTTTTGGTTGCGAGCAGCTCTGCTAAATAATGATGCGCGGATGTTTGCGGAAAAACCGAACGAAAGCTTGAGGTCGCCACATAGGTTTTCGAACTGCGATCATATTCGAGGTTAGCCGGTGCGAGCTCGGTGTATTTGGATATATCAAGAGAAGCTTGTGGTATAGAAACACCAAAATGATCTGTTAAGTCCGCTCGATTGATGCGCCCTTCCCAACGCAAACGAAAATCGATGAACTGAAGCCGTCGTTCAGCGCCCCAACTCCTACCTTTCGACTCTGAAGAAGTCGATGCTCCCACTGATGAATCTTGCATAATCACGCCCACAGATCAAAACGGATATAAAAACTATTCGTATAGAAGGTATACGCGTTTCCCGTCAAACCGTCCAGCATGCCTTACTGGAGCGATGCAAAAACCACCGACACTAAGACACCCACCATCACTAAAGATAGGAATCATCACCACAAAGGCAAAAACCCACCACCAGAAAGCTACCCCGCCCCCTCCATGGGAAGCGCGCGAACGAGCTCATTACGCGTATAAAAAATATTCGTATAAAAACTAGACGCGCATAATTTCTATGCGTATCGTCTGTCCGTAACCAAAATTTCAGGCATCGATTTTAGGCCGGCGGTTTCAGGCCTCATCCGTGCACCGATTTCAAGCAACGTTATGGGGAACAGAATGTCAGCGAAAATTACGTTTTTCCCGGTGGACAATGGCGATATGACGCTCGTACGACTGGCTGATACCCGGGTGACGACGCTGTTGATCGACACGAACATTCGTGTCGCCGCCGATGACAAGGCAGACGCCACCCCCGACGTTGCGTTGGAATTGAGGAAACGCCTGCAATACGACGAGAAAGGCCGCCCGTTCGTTGATGCCTTCCTGCTGAGCCATCCGGACAAAGATCACTGCACGGGGCTGGCGAAGCATTTTTGGTTGGGCGCACTTGAAGACTACCCCGACGACGATCTGGACAAACATGACAAGCGGATCGTCATTCGTGAGCTGTGGTCTTCTCCGATGGTGTTCAGACGTCGGTCGAAAAACCATACGCTTTGCGCAGATGCCGTTGCCTTCAATAAAGAAGTACACCGCAGAATCAACCTGTGGCGCACCTTCCGCTCGGCCGGTAATGGTGATCGCATCAAAATCATGGGCGAGGACGAGAACGGCAAGACCGATGACATCCTGGCGATCGTTATCAAAACGGGGCAGAAATTCAGCGAGATCAATGGCGAATACTCCTCCCTCTTTTCGGCGCACCTGCTGGCACCGGCACCTCGACAAGAAGATGAGCTGGAAGAATTGCTGTCCAAAAACCACTCCAGCGTCATCATGAATATTGAGCTTCTGGCATCGATCTTTTCGTCTAAGCGCGTCCGGTTTCTCACGGGAGGTGATGCTGAAGTCGCTATTTGGAAACGCCTCTGGGAAAAATATCAGTACACCCCAGACGTCCTTGAATACGATTTGCTTCAAACACCTCATCACTGCTCCTGGCATTCCCTGTCATTCGACAGTTGGTCGACATATGGGGAAGAGGTTGAGGTTTGCCAGGAAGCGCGCAACGCGCTGGGCCAAGCTCGACCTGGCGCAACGATCGTGGCCAGCAGCAAGAAGATTCTGGACAACGAGGACAACCCTCCGTGCATCCGTGCCAAGCGAGAGTACCTCTCTATTCTGAAACCCGTGGATGGCATCTTCCATTGCGTAGGTGATGGCAAACGTCCGGAGACAATTGAGTTCGAGGTGTCTTCGACTGGCGTATCGAAGATTCCTGCTGGTCTCGCAGTCGGCGCAAGTGCAGCGGCGGCCGCAGCCCCCAGAGCGGGTCGCAAATGAACGAGTTGCCCGTGAGCGAGTACTACGATTGGGGCACGCCATTTGACGATGAAAAACGCTCGCTTCATGAGGCGACGGTCAGTCTGATCAAGGCTTGCGAAGAGCATCCGTCCATTGATGTTTTCGGCGTGCGGTTCGTCAATGAAGGCTTAGGCCCCATGGATGCCATTATCATCGAAGCCGGCGATGGAACGTTTGAAACAGACAACCCAGGCGGTATTCACCGACGTGAAGTGTTGGCCATTACGGTGAATCCGCTCACCACTATTCCCATAGTGGTACGCACCCTGCGCAGAAGCTTTCCCGGTCTTTCACATCAGTATGGGACGCCGCCAAATTCTCCCCGCGCTCTTTGCCTGTACAACATCGTGTGGAGCGCTGTTGAACGCAACTGGACGCCGGAGCGATTTCTAGAGCGGATGTTCTGGTGGTTACGCGAGTCGGCGCACCTGCGGCTGCATCGCACTGACCAACCCTTGGAACAACTGTTTTACAGCAGTCGCTATCAGCTGATTTTGCCTTCTGATTACATTAAGCAAGCTGAGGATGCCGACAAAAAACTCGTCATTGAAGACGTCCCAGGCGCGCCGGGACGACAACACACGCTGAAGGGGAAATTCATTACGCGTGATCAACATGCTGGGCCGGCAGCGTTGGCCTTACATGCACTGAATCTCGCCGTCGCGGGGGTCAGCTCCTCCCAAGTTGAAGCAGCCCCAAATACACTCGGTGAGCTGCACGATCGCTTGGTCAGTAGGAGTAGCAATTTAAAAGACCCGCTGTATTCGACTGTATTTGAAGCAGTCACCAATGAAGGACTTCCACCGGACTCCCCAAGCGTGTCCAAAGCAATGTTCGTCATTGTCTGGGTTCCTCGCTTAGGTGCAGATGGCATCGAGCGCCATGATGTCCTCGGTTACACGATCCCATGCTCGTTGCTGGAATTGGGCAGAGCATTCGATATGCTGCAATTCGACTCGGAAAAAACTCGTTGGTATCGGACAGCGTTGATAGGAGTAGATGCGCCATCTTGCGATGACAGTCAATGGCGCGACCTCGAAGTGCTGCCCATGCAAGTCCGATTGGCGATCGGCGCTGAAGGCGGCCGTCAGATGTCTGCCATTGAGTCTGACGCTGCTGATTTTGACGCGGTGCTTGCAGGAGTAGGCTCTCTTGGCAGTGCCCTTGCCGACACATGGTTACGTGAAGGATGGGGACGCTGGACGTACATTGACCCTGATCAACTCCTGCCACACAACCTGGCTCGCCATGTAGGATTCGACTACGAACTGGGCTACGCGAAAGTCGATGTCCTGAGGAGCCGAGCTCGTAACATCTATCCGAGTGAGCCGCGTCCTGAAGCTATTGCTGAAAGTGTCACGAACCCATCCAAAGTCGTACTTGAGACGTTGAAAGGTGCGAGCCTGCTCGTCGATGTCACGACCACATTCGATGCTCCCCGAGACCTGTCTCAGCGCGACGATGCCCCTCGCACCGTGAGCCTGTTCATCACACCCTCAGGACTTGGCAGTGTCATGCTTCTGGAGGACACCGCGCGGACGCTGCGGTCGCTTGCATTGGAGGCTCAGTACTATCGTGCGATCTTGAGTAATTCCTGGGGTGAAAAGCATCTCGACGGCCATTTGGGTGACCTGTGGGTGGGAGGGGGTTGTCGCGATATTTCGTTGAGAATGCCGTTTGAACGCATTCATCTGCATGGCGCCATTCTTTCAAAACAGCTGCGTAAAAGCGTGGCGGGAGATAGCGCTCGGATTTGCATATGGACAGTGGATGACGATTCTGATGCCGTCGTTGCTTCTGAGATTGTGCCCTATCCGGTGCACTCAGAAACTTGTGATGGCTGGACAATCACCTATGACGAAGCGCTGGTAGAAAAAATCCAGCACACTCGTCTGTCGGCTCTGCCCAATGAAACAGGCGGAGTCTTGCTCGGTGTGACTGACCTCAAAACGAAGACCATTGTACTCGTGGACACGCTCCCACCACCCCCTGATAGCGAGGGAAGCCCCAAGCACTTCATTCGAGGTAGAGAGGGCCAGGAGGAAGCGCTAGCACAGGTGCACAGACGTACCGCCCGAGTGGTGGACTATGTCGGAGACTGGCACTCTCATCCCGATGGGTACCCTGCAACGCCGAGTGGTGATGATCGAAAGCTGCTGTCATCGCTATCAGAGCTGATGTCTATCGAAGGATTGCCCGCACTGATGGTGATTGCGGGGGAGCACGAGATTACGTTCCATGTCCAATGATGATTAGGGTTTTGCGCGACTAAAAGCAATCAAGGGAAGAGAAAGTTTCTTCCCTTGCCGAATCGTGAGTCATTGCGCCATCATTCAATCAGCGACTGCTTTGCACAGCCGCTTTTCGCTAAAAATCCAACCTATTCATTCGAGTAAAAACTTTGCGCTCGCATTGAAGGCCGCCACTTGCTTCACGTCCCACTGGTCGAAGAAAACACGCTTCGAACAGTCGACGCCCTCCCCCCCAACATTGGCATGTCGTTTCCCGGAGTATCTGAGGTGGTAGGCGCATCCTACGATTTCAATGTAGGAGCCATTTTCACTGTGAATTCGAAAATCACCCGCGACCCGAAGTATTTCCTCAGGTTTGCTTTTTGGCAGAACGAAAACGACTCGAAAAGTCGATCCATCCTTATATCCGCTCACCTTCCCGGAACTCCATTTATAGCCTGGCAACTGGAAGGAGCCTGCTATCTGACTGCTAGTGGACTGCTGAATATTCATGGTTCCGGACTGTCCACCTAGGTCGACATTCCATTCCCCAGACAAGTCCACGCGGTTGGTATCACTTTTGTTGAAGTGGGGAAACGTCATAACCAATGCAGGCTTTACGGTAATTTGCCGAATATTGGAGGTAGCCTCAACCTCGCCAGCACGGTAATGCGCAACTAAATCTATCGGATTATCGGCAAGCTTTAACGCCTTAAGCTTGATCGCTTGGGACACCAACGCAGAGCCTTCAATTACTCCAACCGAAAAGGTTGAGGATGGCATGATCTTGATGTAGTTCTTATCTGCGCGAATTTCCATAATCCCTGCGGGAAGAGACTTGGCAGAGCCTACGGAATCCACCCGAATATCGACAGAAAATTCCTCTCCAACAAACACGCTATCCGGCGTAATGATTTCCACTTCAGCCTTTGGTTTTTTCCAATACGTGGAGATTTTTCCAATGGCCTCGTCGGCGCTAGAAATGGTGGTGATCAACGCTGGCACACCAACAACCAACACCGTCCAAACGATCCTTGCCTTTATCGACAGCCGCTTCCAAAAATTTGATAACCACTGCATCTTACTTTTTCCCAGCAAGCTGAGAGTCGAGTCTCATAGCATTAGGAAAGTATGAGCGGCCGGTGTCGCCAAACCTCAGCTTTAGTGATGGGATAAAAATTTGAGCACCCGCACCACCATCCATCGCAAGCGCTCGCAAGATTTGAATGCCGCGCTCATCTGCTATTTTTTTGTAAATTTCAGCAAAATCAACCAGCGTTGCCGTTTGGCCAAACGTATGAAATGCACCAACCAATAAAATATCGCTCTCGCGGGTGAAGCCGATAGCCACGCGATTGAATTCCGCATCCCGTTGGTTTTTTCTGACATCCACTTTGCCGCTATTGATAATGATGGGCTTGGACTGAAGAGCATCTGACCACGCACCTCCATTGGATCTGTTTGCAGCAGGGATAATCTTGGCCAATCCCTTTTTATCGGACACGACCACCCCCCCATGACTCCAGGGAATCATGTTCACCAAGCGTTTCCCGTCAGACCTTACAAGGCCAAGCGGTTGCTCCTTACCGTTTGACCTGAATCCAAAAAAACCACCACTGGCAATTACCAAGGTATTTTTTTGCACGAGGGGACTGTACAGCGCCTCCGCCGTGTTCTTCTTTTCTATTTTATGGATCGAAAGATTGGCGGCACCATAAGGCAGATAAACGGCGACGACTTGATACTCACCAAATTGGTGAACAGTGACTTCCCCGCCTTTTGCCAACGGCCATTTGGAGACTTCATGTTCCGCATCGAAAAGCGAGACGACGTTTGCACCAAACGCTGGAAAAACACTGAATATCGATAGTAGGCAAAGCAGTGCTGCAAACGTCCTTTCCATACAACCTAAGCTTCCTGATTTTTCAGATCAACCACGCAAAACGACGTGTCAATTATTGTTGTGAGTATTTTTGGGGTACTGCATTTCTTGAGTCGTTCGCCTATCGCAGCTGTCCTCGCTGATGGCTGAAATGCATGTCCATCGAGGTCACGTCGCTCTGGGATGCAGCACTGCAATCGAAGAATTTTCGAGGGCGCCATTCTGCGGTAACAATGAACGCAAAGCTAGGGAAACGGGGCTATTGTTCCGTGTTCGCAGGCTCCAGATTTCACATTGGATGCTGTCAATAAAGGGCCGTTGGTTTTCACTGAAAGACCCGGAGCACCGTCCCAGATTTTTACCTACCCACCTTTCGCTAATCTAGCCAGATCGCCTGAGGAAATCTGCGAGCGAACTCAGTGCCAACGCCTCTTTTGAAGCAGCCCCCAGAGCATCTGAGTCGCAGCCCCACCGATACTGGATGCGTGCATCCGCGTTCGTGCATTAAAACCAGGTGCGCGCCTGTAACTGTCCATCGCAAGACTGACCGCGCTGATAAAGCTTGCCCGGTCGTGAGACGATTGTGCGATCTCCCAAATTGAAAACTCCAGGTCATTCATCGAGCATGCCGAACGACGGTGGATGCACGAAGGCGTTGGGTGATCTGAAAAGGAGGGTAAATTGAACGCTACAGAACAAACCCTTCAGCTCCCTGAGCCAATAGCTCCTCTACTAGGCGGGTACCTGGAACGGTGCAAACCATCGCCATGGGGCTTTTGCCCGAAAATCGTTGCTTGGATGAGAAGAGCCAACGTTTGGCCTTCTCATCGCACGCAAAGATCGACTCAGCGATTGCAAAGATATGAGCCGTACGGAAAAGGTATTCGCTCTCGTCCACCGTTAAGCGCCCACCTCGCGCCAATGCCGCATCAAGGTTTCCTAGCAGCGCGATCTGCTCTCGCTCTGCTTGGCTGAGGGCACCGGCGGCACATAAGACATCGAGGGTATCAACTGTAAAACCCGCCCCGATCAGTTGGTCTATGTCTTGTTGAGACGCGTCGGTGGGAATATTGAGAAGCGCCTGCAGTGTTGCCGCTGACCGAAAACTGACCCAGTAAAGGCTGTTCTGCCGACTGAAAACTGACCCAGGTGTTCAACTGCTTCTGCTCACTTTTCGAGCAGGAGAATACAGGGTGATCAGCATGGAAATGTTG